>CALCXL010000407.1 GCA_937907595.1 uncultured Pseudomonadota bacterium | reverse complement strand
GGCGGCGGCGGGCGCGGCGGCGCTGAGGAGGGGAGGGGAGGCGTCCGCGCACCCCCGGTGGAGCGTCCCGGCGGCGGCGCTGCTGGCGTCGGGCCTGGCGGTGGCGGGGTCCTGGGCCTGGTTGCACGCGGTCGGCCCGGGCTCGTCCTTCGCCATGCAGCGCGCCATCCTCGACGGGCAGGACGCCGTCCGCCTGGCCTGGCTGGCCAGCCACCCCGATCCCCCCGGGCTGCTCACCCTGGCCTGGGCCCGGCTAACGGACCGCAGCGCCGGGGACCTGGCCTTCTATCCCCTGCGGCTGGTGACGTCGGTCCTGTCGCCCCTGCTCGCGCTCTGGTCTGGGGTCGGCACGCTCCGGGCCCTCCGTCGCCGGCTCTGGCCCCTCCTCGCCCTCGCCCTCGCGTTGACGGTGGCCACCGGGGCCCTGCTGCTCGCCGTGATCCCCGTCCTGGACGACCGCTTCCTGTTCACCCTGCTGCCCGCCCTGGCCCTCGCCGCCGCGTCCGGCTGGACCGCCCCCGCCTCGCCCTCGCGCGCCCCCCTGGTCGCCGCGGGCGCGCTGTTCCTGCTGGTCGCGGTCGAGTTCCACCTCTCACCCCCCGGACCGCACAACGTCGCCATCGTCGTCCTGGACAGCCCCGGGCTGCGCGCTCCGCCGCTGGACTCATCGGGCGAGGCGCTCCCCCGCGCCCACCGCCCCGACAAGGCCCGCCCCGCGGTCGTGGCCCGAGGCCTCTTCGGCGGGAGCTCGGTGGAGGACCGCGGCTGGACCCGCGGGGACGAGCAGCCCGACCCCCGGCCGGCGGAGCGCCGGGCCCTGTGGAATGCGGTGGCTGCGTCGGGCGCGCGCTGCGTGGGGATCTCCTTTGACCGCGGGGCGGTGGGGGACCGGGGAGACTACTTCTGGTGGCGCGCCGAGGCGCTCCGTCGCCACCTTCAGGCGCAAGGAGCCAAGGCCCCGCCCCCCCGCTTCGTGCCCCCCTGCCGGGAGACGGCCGGTCCGGCCACGCGAAGCTGCGAGCCCGACGTGGTCGTGCTGCCCCGGGACGCCGGCGACCGGGGCGCCGTCGACGGCTGCCTGGACTCCGATCGATGGGAGCGGAGGCCGGTGGACGGCACGGACCTGTCCCTGCTGGTCCGCCGCCCGCCCCAGGCTCCCGAGCCTCCTCCCCCGAGCCCGGCGTCGGCTGACTAGACTGGGCCCGCCGTGCGCGCCCTCCTCCCCCTGCTGGCGGTCCTCCTCTTCGCCGCGCCGGCCTCGGCCGAGCCGCTGTGGACGCTCCGGCCCAAGCCGAAGGGCTTCAGCTACGGCGGCACCTTCACCACGACGGTGGCGCCGGACCTGCGCATGGAGGGCGAGTACGAGGATCGCTTCGCCTGGCGCAACGACCTGTCCTTCCGCGTCAAGCACAAGTTCGCCGACGACGCCCGCTACGCCATCGGCGCGCGCCTGCGCTGGCAGCTGCGCAGCGGCGATCGCCTGGAGGCCGACCTCTGGCTGGACCTGGAGCCCACCTGGTTCCAGTTCCGCAAGGACTTCTTCTCCCTGCGGGCGGGCCTGCAGACCATGAAGTGGGGGCGCAACCTGCTGCTCTCGCCGACGGACATCGTCAACCCACTTGACTACACGAAGGGCCTGTCCACCGGGGACCCCGTCGACGCCAAGATCCCCCTGTTGATGGTCCGCACCACCTTCGACCTCAGCCCCGTGACCATCGACCTGCTCTTCGTGCCCTTCTTCCAGCCCATGCGCGTGGCCTGGTACGGCCAGGACTTCGCCGTGCTCCGCCCCGGCATGCTGGAGGGCATCCTGCCGACCCTGCGCCCGGACACCGGCTCGGGGCTGGCCGACGACGAGCTCCGCAAGGCCAGCGACCGCGTGGTGGACGCGATCACGGGCCTGGACGCCTACGCCCGCGACGGTCTGCAGTCCTACCTGGTGGCCAGCCTGCCCGAGGAGCTGCCCTGGAACGGCGACCTGGGCGCGCGCCTGGGGCTGACCGGCCGCGGCGTCGACGGCGACGTCTACTTCCTGTGGACCGTGGTGGACCAGCCGGCGATCACGCTGCACCCCGCCCTGCGCGAACCCCTGCTCAACAACCGCCTGCCGACCTCGGCCGAGCTGACCCAGCTCACCAACCCCGATGAGTCCCTGATCACCACCGAGTACCACCGCGGCATCCTGGCCGGCGGCGACGTGGTGCTGGCGAAGGGCGGCTTCGTGCTCAGCGTCGAGGGCGCCTTCCGCAGCCACACCGTGCGCTACCGCGAGACCATGGAGCCCTTCCTGAGCCCCGCCGTGCAGTACGCCGTGGCCCTGCGGTACACCCACCGCAGCGTGCTCGCCCTTGACGTGGAGTTTGGACACGACATAGTCCTGCGTCCGGCCGAGGACATGTTGGTCCACCGGCCCCACAACCTCCAGGTGGCCCTGGGCGCCTCGTTGAGCCTGCTGCGCGACCGTCTTCAGATCCTGTTGACCGGCTCGTACAACATCCTGCGGCGGGACCTCTTCGTGCACCCACGTATCACCGTGGAGCTGGACGACCGCCTCTCGGTCGCCTTCGGGGCCCAGATCTTCGAGGGATTTCGGGCGGACGTGGAGCCCACACTGGACTCGTTCCTGTCCTACGAGGGCGGCATCCCCGGGTACTTTCGAGAGAACGACTACGCGTATGGCACGGTGCAGGTGGACTTCTGATTTGCGGTGCGCCGGTGCGCTGGTCATCGCCCTGCTGCTGCTGGCCCCCCCTGCGGGCGCCCAGGACACCGGGCCTGTCTACGGCCCGCCCGCCCCGCGGGACGTCAAGACCCTGACCCTGGTGGACCCTGTCGACGGCCACGCCTTCCAGTGGGAGGTGCCCATCGCCTCCAACGCCCTGGGCGGCTACGACAGCGACGGCTGCACCTACGCCCGCGGGGAGCAGTCGCGGACCAGCGGCGTGGCCACGTCGCCGACGTCGCTGTATTCGGCCCGCGCGGAGTCCTTCGAGCGCGACCTCACCGACGAGCAGACCCAGAGCCTGCTGGTCCTCCTCAGCGGCGTGGGGGCCGACGTCGACGACGCGAAGGACCTCAGCCCCGCCGCCCGCTACTCCCTGGCCGCGGCGGTGGCGGAGCACCTGGGGGACCCGGCGTTCGACGTGGCCGAGCTCTACCTGATCGGCGGCTGGACCGTGCGGGACAGCATCGTCGGCTTCCTGCCCGGGGTGCGCGGCGCGGGCGACGCCTGGAACAAGCTGCAGGAGGTCCAGGCCCTCGCAGCGCAGGTCACCGATCCCCACCCCCGCACCCGCGCGCTCTTCGACCTGGCCCGGCTGGCCCATCGGGGCGGCTTCCCGCACGAGCGCGACGACTTCCTGCAGAAGCTGGACTCCTTCCCGGACGCCGGCATCGGCGCGCAGGAGAAGCGGACCGAGTTCCGCCGCCGCGTGACCCACGAACGCGCCCTGCTCAACCAGGCCCGCGCCAACTACCGCCGGGGGCTGGAAGCGCGGGAGGGAGACGCGTCTGACCGCGCCGTGGCCCGCCTCATGGTGGCCGACATCAGCCGCCGGCTGGGGGAGATGGACGTGGCCCGCGACGAGGCCGAGGCCGTGCGCATGGACACCGCGGCGCCCCCGGAGGTCGTGATGCAGGCCGAGGACGTCCTGCAGGCCGTCAAGACCCAGCGAGCGCAGCCCATCGCGGCGACCCCGGAGACGAAGTGACCCTCTTCAAGGCCCTCATCAAGGCGCTCCGCCCCAAGCAGTGGATCAAGAACGGCCTGCTGCTGGTCGCGATCGTCTTCTCCGAGCGCTACCTGGACCTGGACGCCTGGATGAAGGTCAGCGCCGGCGTGGCGCTCTTCTGCATGCTCAGCTCGTCGGGGTACCTGGTCAACGACCTGAAGGACGTGGAGGCCGACCGCGGCCACCCCAAGAAGAAGTTCCGCCCCATCGCGTCAGGGGAGCTGCCCGTGGGCGTGGCCTGGGCCGCGGTCGCGGTCCTCGTGGCGGGTGGCCTGGCCGGCTCCTTCGCCCTGAACACCCACTTCGGCATCGCCGCAGTGACCTACCTGTTCATCACGCTCAGCTACTCCAACTTCTTCAAGCACACGGCGATCCTCGACGTGATGCTGCTGTCGTCGGGCTTCATCGTGCGGGCCGTGGCCGGCGCGGAGGCCATCGGCGTGGCCTCCTCCCCCTGGTTCCTGACCTGCATCGCGTTCGGCGCGCTCTTCATCGGCCTGATCAAGCGCCTGGCGGAGATCCGCCTGCTCAAGGACGAGGCCGGGGCGCACCGCAAGGCCCTGGAGGAGTACAGCGAACCCCTGCTCCTGCAGCTCATCTCCATCACCACCGCCTGCTCGCTCATCTCCTACGCGCTCTACACCTTCGAAGGCGCGGCGACCCAGTGGATGATGCTGACGCTGCCGATCGTGATCTTCGCGGTGTTCCGCTACCTGCTGCTGGTCAGCATGGAAGGGGAGGGCGGCGAGCCCAGCTCCACCCTCCTCAAGGACAAGCCACTGCTGCTGTCCGTGGTGGCCTTCCTGGCGGTGTCGATCGTGGCGATGAAGCTGGGCCACGCCGGGTAGCTGCGCGCCCGATCGCGATGGCACGGCCCTCGCACCTGCAGGGAGCGTTGACAATTTCGCGGCCGGATCCTCCTCCGACTGCTTATCATGCTCGCAGCGTCACGCGAGCCGCCGGCGACCGTCCGGCGAAGAGGAGTCTCTCAATGAACCGTTCGATCATCGCACTGGGCCTGGGCGCCGTCATCGCGGCCGTTGGCTGCGCACCCGAGCGGCCCGACGCCGCCCCCGGCACCAACGTCTCCTCCGATCAGCTCGCGGTCCTGGCCAGCGACGGCATGGGCGGCTGGAGCGTGGAGGTCCTCAACAAGGCCGGCGAGGTCACGCAGAGCCTGGAGGTCGGCAACATCGACCCCTCGGGCATCGCCTACCACCCCGACGGCTTCTTCCTGGTGCACGACTGGGCCAACATCTACACCCTGGACATGCAGGGCGGCTGGGACCTGTTCAACAACCAGCCCCTGGACTCCGGGATCTTCCGCATCACCGTCACCGGCGACGACGTCACCGTGGCGGCTGAGTACGACGTCACCAAGATCGACGGCGGCGGCGACGTCATCGCCGACACCCAGGTGCCCTCCACCTACTGCTGGATGGACGCCGCGGAGCCCGCCGACGGCAGCTCCGACGCCGCGCTGCTCGACATCTTCGGGCCGAGCGTGGCCGCCTGGGACGCCGAG
>CALCXL010000406.1 GCA_937907595.1 uncultured Pseudomonadota bacterium | reverse complement strand
CGAACTCCTCGCTTTGCCACGCAGCATTGCGGTAGCCGAACTGGTTCCTCCAAACGAGATGCATCAGCTCGTGGGCGAACACCCCCGAGAGCCTCGCGAGCGTGATGGCGACGTCGTGGAGTTGGCCGGTTGTCACCCGCGGAGGGACCGGGAGCATCGGGGCGTAGGTCTCACGCGCCCAATGACTCATCGCGGCGGCGGAGAGAATGTCCAGCTCCCGCTGGACGCCACGCATCGCCGACCGCGCCAGGATGATCGAGTGGGCCTCGAAGTCGTTGGTGGCTCCCCCCGCGACGAACCCGGGATCCTCGAAGATGTAGATGGGTCCCCGATTCCCGCGAACCCAGTCACGGACCGCATCGATCAGGCTCGCGCCACCGAGGAGGACATCGAAGGTCGGATAGGGCACGGACAGCCTCGATGGATGGTGGGTGCCGAGGTGGATTGCCCAGTTCTGGAGATTCTCCAGGGCGGTCTCGAATTGCAGCCACGCCATCCCCAGCCCGACAGCGCCCATGGTGGACGAGCCGAGCTTGTAGGGGATGAGTGGAGGCGGGGACGCCGAAGACTCACGGACGAGGATGTGAACATGATCCCGGACGCTGACCCAGTACCCGCGCCCCTGGACCAGGGTATTCCACATCCCGGTCACCGATCCGCTCTCGTACATCCCATTCACCCCGGGGCCCGGGATCTCGTACAGGCCTCCCGGCCATGCCTCCTCATCGACGTACCAGGAGTCGATGGATGGGCCCAGGAATGGGAACCGGCTTCTCCAACGCCAGGGTCTGGTCGTCACCGTGGTCCAGGCAGGTGGACCGTCCCCGGGCGAGAGGTTCATCCAGCCATTCTGGATCCAGGTCGAGAGCAGGTCGAACGCCGGGCGGTTGTCCAGCACGTGCGGGCTCGTCGCCGTCAACGGCCCGATCGGAGAGCCGTTGGTGGGGTAGAGCGACCGGAAGCGCGCCTCGAAGCGAGCGTCGTCCGCCCACGGCGAGCCGACCGGGGGACCGCCGGGAGAGAGGATCGTGCTCATCTGGTCCTGCCGGACCAGAACAGCACCTGGGGTCCATCCTCCCGTACGACTGCCTCTCGGGTCCGGCGGCTCGGTGGCCCCCCCGGGATTGCAGTCCCGCGCGGGGGGGAGCCATGCTCATCCGTCGCCGGCTTCTCCTGAAGCGCCTCCCAGAAGGCGGCGAACGAACGACTCCAACTGGCAAGGGCCTCGGCGGTCACCCGGGTCGGGGTACCGAGGTCACCGCAGTCCGGAACCCGATCCTGGGTGGGTTCGTCGCCTGGGATCCACAGGACGCCGTCAGTGCCCACCACCGCGGTGCCGGGCCGGGTCGGGGCCACCAGACGCGCTCGGACCCGTACATCCTCGCGCAGTGAACGACTGGGGGTTGAGCTGGGCACGTCAGGCGGCCTCAGCCACGGGAGTACGCGGTACACCGCCTCGGACGAGGGGTGGGCGGGCGAGGACGCCACGCCGGTGGGAGTCGGCTTCCTGGACGTGCCGCAACCGCAGTCGGTCGACCCACCATCCATCAGAATGGCTTCCCTGCGGCGCGGACCTCCAGCGTGCCGGTGAGCTGGTTCGTCAAGGTGGAGTCGCTAACCTCGAGTCGAAGCCGCGCCAGCGGCGCGAAGTCCTTCGTCGCCTGCTTGATCTCGGTCATGGCGCCGCCCGACGCGATCGAGTTGAGGGCTTCCACCTCCTCCCAGATCATCCCGTCGAGGCTGTGCTCCAAGAACACCTCGAGGAGGCCGTTCGCGTCGAGGGACTGGGCAACGAGCGAGACCCAGAGGGACTTCACGTTCGGCGCGAACGGGATGAGTGCGAAGTACGTTCGCACTGCCCCGCCACTGAAGCTCGCGTATTCCCCCAAGTCGAAGATGATCGTCGGTCCATACATCGGGCCTGCTCCCAGGCCCCCCCACGGCACCGAAGGGGGGCTCACAACTGCTCACTGTTGGCGGAAGCCCGATCTGACCCCCGCCCCCCGGCGGGAGGAGCCATCGCCACCCGCAGGACAGACGGTACGGCAGATGCGGGGGGGGGGGGGGGGGGCGGGCACGTTCGTGCCCGATGTCGGTGACCGACGTCCCGGGCGCCCCGAACGCGTCGGGCCGCGCCGAGCGTCGCGGCCGCTCCCGCAATGGCGCTCGTGGACTGTCCAGCGGCGCATCCACAGACTTTGCCCCACCGTCCGCCCGCTCGCCCCCACGGACGGGCGGACGACCGCGCCGCCGCGCCGAAAGGGTCAATTCGTCATGCCTGGCACCTGCATCAGCGCGCTGATCCGCCCGACCGGCCGCGCCAGCGAGTCGCGGAGCTCCTCCTCCGAGCCCACCCAGCGCAGGGGATAGGTCGTATGAACCCTGATTGAACGAAACCGCTTCGCGGTGAAGCCAGCCGCAGCGCCCTGCCAGTCTCCGTAGTCGCTCTTTCCCGTCGGTCCTCCGCTGCCCTTGGCAGGGCCTCCTCCACCCCCGCGTCCGTCCGCCTTCGTAGTCGACGCACGGACGGCCAACTCGGTGGCGTTCGGCGCCGGGGGCGCAGCCTCGGGGGCCTCGGGGGTGTCGGCGGCGGCGGCGGGGGGTGAGAGCACAAGGACCGCTCAGGCCCAGAGGAGGGCGGCGATGCCTCGGACGGAGGCTACTCGGACAACGTTCGATCGTTCGTGCACCGCGGTCCCACCCTTCCGACGGGAGTGACGGTAGACCCGGCGGGAACGGGGGACAACCGCGGGCCCGCTACCCTGGATTGCCCGCGCTGACGGGCGTCCTGGCCAGGCGGCCCCCCCAGCCCGCAGCGAGCCCTCGCCCCCGCCTCAGTTGTTCGCGTTGTTCACGATCGTCACGGTCCCGGCGATGTTCCCCGGCTCGATGGCGGCGATGAGGGCGTCGGCCTGGGAGGTGGGCAGGACCGGGTTGTCCCGGATCAGGACGTCGCCGCCCACCGAGGTCACGGCGTGCAGGCCTGTGAGCGTGGTGAGGCTGTGGTCGTCGCTGAGGCTCAGGTCGCCGTCGATGGACTGCAGGGCGCTGAGGCCGTCGACGCTGGCCAGGGTCGACAGGTTGACCAGGGCGACGTCCCCCGTCACCGCCGTCAGGGAGCCCAGGTCCAGCGCGCTGAGCGTCCAGCACTCCTCCAGGCGCAGGCCGGTGGCCGAGGGCAGGCCGCTGAGGTCCAGGGTGGCCAGGGCGGCGTTGTTGAAGAAGTCGATGGGTCCGCTGAGGGCGGTCAGCAGGGGCCCCTCAAAGGCCGTCATGGCGGCGTTGCCCTCAAAGACCAGGCCGCCGGCCGCCGTCAACGCAGGCAGGGCCGGCTGAGCGATCTGGTGGTTGTCGATGAGCTCCACGGAGCCGTCCACCGACGCCAGCAGCGGCAGGGACAGGGCCGTGAGGCTGTACAGCCCCTCCACCCGCAGGTCGCCCCCCACGCTGCTCAGGGCGGGCAAGGCGAGCTCGGCCACGCCCGTGTTGGAGACCGACAGGTCGCCGCCGACGGTCGCCAGGGCCGGCATGGAGAGGTCCCCGCCCACCACCGCGGGCACCACCAGGGTCAGGTCGCCGCCGATGGACGTCAGCAGGGGCAGGTCGACGTCGCCCAGGGAGGAGCCGATGGCGCGCAGGTCGCCACCGATGGACGTCAGCGCCGTCAGCTGGATCCGCTCCAGGGAGGTGCCCTCGCCCTCGGGAGCCAAGACGTCGCCGCCGACGCTCGCCAGGTTGCTCAGGACGTCGGTGAAGTGCTGGCGATTGGACAGCGCCAGGGTGCCGCCCACCTGGCAGAGGCACCCCAAGCCGTCCAGGGTCTCCAGATCCGGCGCGAAGAGCAGGTCCCCCGCCGTCGCGTTGTACTGCGAGCAGAAGGTCACCAGCTCCTGGGGCGTGGACAGCGTGGTGTCCCCCGCCGCCTCCACGATCTCCACATCGCAGTCCGGCGCGCTGGGCAGCGAGTCGTCGTCGTCCGAAGCGTCGTCGTCGTCCGAAGCGTCGTCGTCGTCCGATGCGTCGTCGTCGTCCGATGCGTCGTCGTCGTCCGATGCGTCGTCGTCGTCCGATG
>CALCXL010000405.1 GCA_937907595.1 uncultured Pseudomonadota bacterium | reverse complement strand
CTGTCGTCGTCGTCCCCCGAGTCGTCGTCGTCGCCGCTGTCGTCGTCGTCCCCCGAGTCGTCGTCGTCGCCGCTGTCGTCGTCGTCCGAGGAGTCGTCGTCGTCGCCCGAATCGTCGTCGTCCGAGGAGTCGTCGTCGTCCGCGCCCAGGACGAAGGCGGTGACCGACACCAGGAGGCTGCGGGTGGCGTCCTCCCCGCCGGAGCCGCCGGGGCCGCCGCCGGTGATCAGGGGCTGGGCCTCCCAGGTGACCTCCAGCGCGGAGTCGTGGACGCCGGGGGCGCTGGGCGCGTCGAAGGTGGCGGTGACGACGTGGGCCTGGTTGGCCTCCAGCTCGAGCCCGGGCACGAAGTTGGTGCGGAAGGGCGAGGCGTCGCCGTCCTGCGCGGTGATGGAGGACACCAACACGGTGTCCGGCCCCGGGTTGGTGAGCGCGAAGTCGATGGAGACGGAGTCCCCGGGCGACGCGTCGCCGAAGTCGATGGACGAGGGCGTGGCGCTCAGGAGCGGGAGGTCGACGGTCCCGTCGGGGCAGCCGGCGAGCAGGAGGGCGAAGAGCAGGATCGAAGCGCGACGCATGGAGCCTCCTTGCAGGGCCCGACAAGTTAGCAGGCCTTCGGTCCGATCCTCCGGGCCGAAGCGCGTCGCACCATCAACGGGGCAGGCGGGCGCAGAGGGCGCGCAGCACGTTGAAGGTCAGGCCCCAGACCTCGAAGTCCAGGTGCCGCACCCGGGCGACGCGCACCGGCACGCGGACGGGCCAGCGCTGACCGGGCCGCCAGGGAAACCAGAAGCCCTCGTGGTTGCGGCGATCGGCGACCAGGCCCAGGGGGATCCAGCGCGCCGACGCCACCTCGCTGGGCTCCAAGGACAGCGGCGGATCGCCCCGCACCGCGAACACCACCGGGGTGACGGAGAACGGCGCCATCCAGCGCCAGGGCGCCGCGGGGCGATCGGGCAGGCCGCCCAGGAGGCGCGCCGTGCTCAGGTCCAGACCCAGCTCCTCCCGGGTCTCGCGGATGGCAGCCGCGACGGGACCGGCGTCCCCCGGATCTTCGAAGCCGCCGGGGCAGGAGACGTCGCCGGACCAGGGGTCCCCGTCCCGCTGGGCGCGGCGCATGAGCAGGACCTCGAAGCCGCTCGACCCCTCCCGCAGGACCACGGCGACGGCGGCGCGGTGCTTTGCGGGGCGGGGATCGGCGGGGCCCAGGTTGGCGGCCAGGGCGTCGAAGGAGGTCACTCTGGACCCTCGGCGGCCAGGCGTTCGCGCAGGGTCCGGGCCATGGCGCGGCCGAAGGCGTCTTCGGACGGTCGGGCCAGCGCGGCCTCCACGCGCGCGCGCGCCGCCCCCTCCCCCGCCCGCCAGCGGGCGCAGTCGATGAAAGCCTCGCAGTGCGCGATCCAGGTCCAGGGTCGCCCCTTGCCCGGGGGGGCGGCCGCGATCGCCTGATCGAGGCGCTCCTGGGCGCGGTCGGGCTGGCCGGCTTCGGCTTCGATCGCCGCGGCGGTGGCGTGGTGGTGGGCGACGGCCAGGCGATCGCCGGCGGACTCGGCCAGCTCCAGCGCGCGGGCGTTGAGGTCGCGGGCGAGGCCGACTTCGCCCTCCAGGAGCCGGGCGATGGCCAGGCAGGCCCGGGCCGCTCCCTGCATCTGGGGCAGGCTGGTGCGGTCGGCGCCCTCCACCGCGTCGACGTACAACGCCAGCGCCTCGTCCAGGCGGCCCTCGCTCAGGGCGACGGTGCCCAGCAAGGTCAAGGAGCCCAGCTCCTGGCGGAGCGCGCCCTGCTCCCGGGCCAGGGCGACGGCGTCCTCAGCCGCGGCCCGCGCGTCGGCGGCGTGGCCCTGGTGCAGGAGCACGCGGGCGAGGTTGCAGAGGGCGCGGGGGAGCTCGTGCCGACGGCCCAGGCGACGGTAGATGGCCAGGGCGTGGCGGTACCGCTCGGCCGAGGCCCCGAAGTCGCCGGAGAAGGCGCGGATCACCCCCTGCAGCTCCACGCAGACCGCCTCCCCCGCCGAGTCCCCGGCGGTGGCGAAGAGCGCGGCCGCGGCGCTGCTCTGGGTCCAGGCGGCGTCGATGTTCCCCCGGCGAAGTTGCACGCTGCCCAGCAAGCGCCGGGCGTCGCCCTCCAGCAGCGGGCGGCCCGTGGCCCGGGCGTGAGAGAAGAGCTCCTGAGCCACCTCGTCGGCCTCCTCCAGCCGGCCCAGGTGGAAGCGCGCCAGGCCCAGGCGGTGCAGCAGCTGCAGCCGACCGGCGCTCCGGTCGTCGGGCAGGCGCGCCAGCATGGCCTCCAGGCGCGCGCAGCCGGCCTCCGCGGCGTCGGTCTCTCCGTCGAGCAGGGCCAGGACCGCGGTGGCCCGGGCGAGCACCGCGTGGCCGGCGGGGCTGTCGTCGTCGTCGCAGAGCGCCAGGGCGGCCTCCGCCTCGGCCCGGGCCGTGGACAGGTCGTTGATCCCCTGCGCCAGCCGGGCGTGGGCCAGGCGCAGGCGGCCGGCCAGCGCGGCGGGCAGCTCCGCGTCGTCGGCCAGGGTGGTCACCACGACCTCAAGGCCCGCGCGGGTGGAGCCGGTGTGCTCCTGGAGCCCGGCCAGCACCGCGGCGAGCTCGGCCCGATCGGTGCCCGGCGGTGCCGCGGCCCAGGCGGCGTGCAGGTTGGCCCGCTCGACGTGCAGGGCGGCGATGGCCCCCCGGGCGTCCGGCCCGTCGACGTCGGCGTCCAGTGTGCGCCCCCGCTGGACGGCCCAGGTCCGGTGCGCCGCGCGGGCGGTCTGCAGGACCTCGGGCGAGCCGGCGCCCTCGGCGTAGCTGCGCACGCTCTCGAGCAGGAAGAAGCGCGAGCCCACCGATCGCTGGCGCCGGTGCAGCAGGGAGCGGGACTCCAGGGCGTCGACCAGATCGAGCACCCAATCGCCCACCACGGCCCCGGCCACGGCCTCGGCGGCGGGCAGGTCGAAGCCGCCGCGGAACACGGCGAAGGCAGTGAGCGCGGCCCGCTCGTCGTCGTCCAGGGCCTCCCACGACCAGGCGATGGTGTCCTCCAGGCGGCGGCCGGTGCTGCGGTCGGTCAGCAGGCGGAAGCGCTGATCCAGGCGGGCCAGGATCTCCGCGGGGGACAGGACGGACGTGCGGCCGGCGTCCAGCTCCAGGGCCAGGGGCAGGCCGTCCAAGGCCTCGGCGAGCAGGGCCACCGTGGCGTCGTCCCCGGGATGGCTGGCGCGGGCCCGAAAGAGCGCGACGGCCTCGTCCGGGGGCAGCGGGTCCACGCGGAGCTCCACCTCGCCGGGCAACCCCACGCGCTGGCGGGCGGTGACCAGGGCGACGGCCGACGGGGCGCCGCGGGCCAGGCGGGGCATCCAGCCGCGGAGGGCGCCCAGGGAGGCGTCGGCCTGATCCAGGAGGACGAGGGCGGGCACGCGGGCGGTGAGGGCCTCGATCAGCTCGTCGTCGCCGGCGGTGGGGCTCAGGCCCAGGGCGACGTTGACCTCCCCGCGCACGTCGTCCTCGCAGCGGGCCGAGGACAGGTCCACGGACACGATCGCGTCGCCCTCCGCCGATCGCAGCCGCGCGACCTCCCGGGCCAGCCGGCTCTTGCCGACCCCGCCGGGCCCGCGCAGGGTCACCAGCTGGGCGGAGGACTGCAGCGCCTGCACGATGGCGACGAGGTCGGCGGCCCGCCCCACGAAGGCGTCGGTGTCCGCAGGCAGGTCCGGGGGTGGCGGCGTGGGGTCCTGGGACGCGGCGGCGGCCACGAGCCGGTAGCCCACCCCGTGCACGGAGACCAGGTGGCGGGGGGCCTTCGGGTCGGCCTCCAGCTTCTTGCGCAGGCGCTTGACGGTGGTGTCGACGGTCCGGGACTCGACCCCGGGCGCGTACTCCCAGACGTCCACCAGGAGCTGGTCGCGGGACGCCGGCTCGTCGGGGCGGGCGGCCAGGTAGCGGAGCAGGGCCAGCTCCCGCGTCGTCAGGGAGACGCGGCCGTGGGGGCGGTCGATGGAGCCCACGCGCAGGTCGAGCAGGCCGTCGTCCAGGGGGAGCAGGTCGGGGATCGGGTGGGGCAAGGCCCCCGAAGTCTAGCGCCGCGAGCCCGAACCCACGGCGGGCGGGCGTTCCCGGGCACGGGCCCCCGGCCGGTCAGTACGCGACCGAGCAGTCCACCACGTCGCCGTCCACCACCGCGGCCACAGGGCGGTCGGTGCCAGCCACGAAGACGAAGCCGAACTCCATGCCCCGGAAGTGCATGCGCAGGTGCGTGAAGGAGCGGTCCAGGTCCAGGGAGTCCACGTCGCGCGCCAGCACGCGGCCGCCCTCCAGCATCCCGAAGAACTCGTCCAGGGTGGCGAAGTCGAAGAAGTCCCAGCGCGCGAACCCCTCCTCGAGCTGGTCCAGGTCCAGGTCGCTCAGGTCGGCGGGGTGGGTGATGTGCTCGAAGAGGCCGGGGGCGAGGGTCGGGTCCTCGGCCCAGGCGCCGACGTGCTCGCCGAACACGCAGCGGTCCTCGTCGCCCTCGTCGCCGTCGATGGGGAAGGGCGGCACGAAGGGCTCCTCGCCGTCGGCGGACTCGTCGGCGGGCTCATCGGCCAGGTCCTCGTCGGCCTCCGTCGCGGGGGCGTCGGTCTCAGCGTCGACGTCGACGTCGGCTCCGTCGGCCCAGACGGCGTCGGAGGGCAGGCCCAGGGCGGCGTCGCAGCCGGTGGTGGCGAGGAGGAGCAGGGCGGCGGTGATGAAGCGGGTCATGGTCGGTCTCCGGGCTGCGCCGTTCGGCGTGAGAGAGGTCTACGCCGGGTCCCGGGACACAACCAGCAACAGGTGAGTGCCGAGATGTGTCAATCGGCCCAAGAGGCGCCAGGAGGGCCGATTCCTGGGATCCCGACGAGGTCGAGCCGGCCGCAGATCAGCCGCCTGGGCGCGTGAGGGCCGCCCCGAGCGGGCTGTCACATTCCGTTCCTCGATCCCGACGAGCGGCCCGGGCAGGGTCGCCCCGCAATCCGCTGGAGGAACCATGCACACCGTCGAGATCCGCACCATCGTCTCCGTCTTCGCCACCGCCCTGCTGTTCGGCTGCCCCGCGCAGCCCCTGCAGCAGCCCGAGGCCGCCCTGCCCCTGGACGACCCCGCCGACGTCGATCCCCCCGCCCTGGACGACGACGACGC
>CALCXL010000404.1 GCA_937907595.1 uncultured Pseudomonadota bacterium | reverse complement strand
GGGCCGCCGCCCCTGCTGCGATCTGCTCGCCAATTCCGTGAAGCAAATCCAGATACCGCAGGACGCAGCATCGAGCCATTGTGTACACAGCAGCGCCGCTGCCCCCCCGATGGAGAGTCCGATGCGTTCCCTGTTCCTGCTCCTCCTGCTGCCCCTCCTGGCCGCTTGCCCCTCCTCCACCACCCCGGCGGACGACGACGACGACGCCGTCTCAGACGACGACGACGCCACGCCCTACGAGGCCCCGGGGCCCTGGACGGACCTCGAGTACCTGCAGCGCATCGAGTACATGGAGCACCTGGTCGAGCCGGTGCTGCGCGAGCTGTTCCAGGAGTTCGACGCCGAGCTCTACGCGGACTTTGGCTGCGAGACCTGCCACGGCGAGGACCCCGCCGACGTCGACTACGAGATGCCCAGCGGGACGCCCGAGTCCCTGAGCATCGCGGAGATCAACGGGCTGCGGAACCACCCGGACCCCGAGCGCTCCCGCTACTACGACCTGATGAACACGGTGAAGGCGACGGTGGCGCCGCTGGTCGATCAGGAGCCCTTTCCCACCGGCGACTTCAGCTGCTTCTCCTGCCACGAGCAGGAGTGATCTTCGGTCTCAGCCCGCCGGCGGGTCCCACTGGAAGACCTCGTAGCGGAACAGCGTGTCGAAGCCCTGGGCCTGCAGGATCGGCGCGGAGGTGGCCTCCCGGGCCAGCGTGACCGCGTGGTCGACGCCGCGATCGGCCAGCCAGCGCAGGCGGGTGCGCAGCAGGGAGGCGTAGTGGCCTCGCCCGCGGTGCTCGGGCAGGACGACCGCGCCCATCAACAGGCCCACCCTCCCCGAGCGCACCACCGCCGCCGCGCCCGCGCCGTCGTCGGCCAGGAACAGCCCGAAACGCCCGGTCTGCGCCGCCCACCGCAGCCCCTCGCCGTACTCGTCCAGGGCCCCACCGGCGATGTCCCAACCGGCGGCCGAGGTGACGGCGTAGGCGTCGGGATCGTCGGACACGTCGGTCGCATCCGGGCCTTCGGTGGCGGAGTCCGTGCGGCAGGACATGGCCCGCGCCATCCACCCGTGCAGGCCCCGGGCGCGCAGGCGATCGCCCAGGTCGTCGGGGCCGGAGCCCTGGGGCACGGACCACTTGAAGGAGGTGGGGATGGAGGCGTAGCGGGCGATGGTGTCGTCGATGACCTCGTCGGCCTCGGCCTCGAACAGGCGGCTGAAGACGACCTCGTTCATGGACGGGTGCGGGGCGTGGTCGCGGATCACCTGGATCCAGTCCTCCCGCACGCGGAGCTCGGTGCCCGGCGTCAGGAGCTGCGCCGCGACGGGCGCCAGGATCGCCTCCTGCACCAGCCAGTCCGGGGGCGAGGCCTCGTTCACCGGTTCACCAGCCCAGGAGGTCGACCAGGTGGGCCACCAGGGTGGGGGCGCCCAGGATGGCGTCGGTCTTGCCCGGCTGGGCCGAGGGCGTGGTGTGCAGGGCGCCGCCGGCTTCGACGATGAGGGCGGCGGTGGCGCTCAGGTCCCAGGGCTGCAGCCCCGGGTCGACGTTGGCCCCGTAGGCCCCGCGCAAAACCATTGCGTGTGCGAAGCAATCCTGGCAGCCGCGGAAGAGGGGCAGCTTGCTGATGAGGTCGTGGGAGCCCTCGCGGTCGCTCTCGGCGAACCAGAGGGGGTCTCCGCCGCCGATGAGGGCCGACTCGTAGGCCTCGCCCAACGTCCGGTCGGCGATGGTGATGCGCTCGTCGCCGCACCAGACGCCCAGGCCCTTGCCGCCGGCGTAGGTCTCCCGGAGGGCGGGCAGGTGGATGACGCCGACCACGTTCTCCCCCGTGTCCCGATCTTCCAGGCCGATGAGCGTTCCGAAGAGCGGAACGCCGCGGCTGAAGGAGATGGTGCCGTCGATGGGGTCCACCACCCAGCGGTAGCGGCGTCCGTTGTCCTCGAAGCCCTCCTCCTCGCCCAGGATGTCGAAGTCGGGGGTGCGGGCCTCCAGGACCTCCCGGATGACGCGCTCGGCCTGCTGGTCGGCGATGGTCACGGGCGAGCCGTCGCCCTTGTGGCTGGCGCTCAGGTTGGGGGTGCGGAAGTGCTGGAGGATGGGCACGCTGGCGGCCCGGGCGGCCTCCAGGGCGACGTCGAGGGCGGCGCGCAGGTCGGTCATGGGGCACTCCTGCGGATCGTCGAGTCGCTCACTCGCTCCACACCGTGCGGACGATGCGGAAGCCGCGGAAGTAACTGGGGCTGGTGGGCGACTCCCAGCCGCGATCGGAGACCCGGCAGGTGCTGCTGACGTCGAACCAGGCGCCGCCGCGTGAGGCGCGGTAGCTGGCCGACAGGGGGCCGGTCGGATCCGTCAGGCCGGCCTCGTAGTAGTCGCTGTCGTACCAGTCGTGCACCCACTCGCGCAGGTTGCCGGCGAAGTCCACGAAGCCCCATGCGTTCGGCAGGCGCAGGCCCACGGGGCGGGCGTAGTCGTCGAAGAAGCTGCCGGTGCAGAAGCTGTATTCGTCGAGCTCGTCGCTGTCGTCGGTGCCGGGCCAGTTGGTGTCCTCCCCGGCCTTGGCCAGGTACTCCCACTCGGCCTCGGTGGGCAGGCGGTAGCCGTTGGCGCTCAGGTCCAAGATGTATTCGTTGCCGAAGATCGTGTAGGGCGAGTCCAGCCCCTCCAGGGCCGACAACGCGTCGCAGAAGGCGACGGCGTTGACCCAGCTCACGCTGCCGACGGGGTGGGTGGCGCTGCAGCCGTAGTCGCAGTCGGTGGGGTTGTCCCCGGCCACCGCCTCGTAGAGGGCCTGGGTGACCTCGGTGCGGCCGGCGGCCAGCCAGTGGGTCAAGGTGACGTCGAAGCGAGGGGCGTCGTCGCCGATCCCGCTGCGCGTGGGCAGGAAGCCCCGGCCGAAGGTGCCGGGCTCGATGCAGATCAGGTCGTAGTCGTGGGCGTCGACGGTGGAGCCGCTGACCGCGTCGCCGTGGTCGCAGGGCGGGCCGGTGGCGTCGTCGTCGTCGGCCGCGTCGTCGTCGTCGGCCGCGTCGTCGTCGTCGGCCGCGTCGTCGTCGTCCGGGGCGATGTCGTCGTCGTCGCCGCCCGAGTCGTCGTCGTCCCCCACGCACACGCCGGGGCTCTGGCCGCGGTACCAGCAGGCATCGCAGCCGCCGAGCAGGGGGAGGATCAGGAGGGCCAGCAGGAGGGCGAGGGTGCGCACGGCGGGGATTCTACGTTCTCCACCGGCCGCCGGGCGGGCCGATGCGTGCTCGTCCGGCCGGCGCTGGGGTCCTCGGACGTGGATCACGGCGCGCGGACCCGGGCCCCGCGTGCTCAAATGGCCGACCCGTGACGACCGCCCCCCGAGTGCGCCCCGACCTCCTGGAGGAGGGCGATTTTCCCGTTCCCTTCGGCCGCTACACCCTCTTGGGGCTGCTGGGCGAGGGCGGCATGGCCCGCGTGTTCGAGGCGGAGCTGCAGGGCGCGCGGGGCTTCCGCAAGCGCAGCGCGGTCAAGGTGATCCGGGCCGCCATCGGCGTGCAGGACGCTCGGCTGACGCGGGCGCTGATCCACGAGGCGCGGCTGGGTGGGCTGCTGCACCACCCCAATGTGGTGGAGACCTACGACTTCGGCATGGAGGCGGACCAGGCCTGGATCGCCATGGAGTTCGTGGAGGGCGCCTGCCTGTCGCAGCTGCTGGACCGGGACGAGCCGCTCCCGCCGCCGGTCGCGCTGGAGGTGGCCGCGCAGATCTGCGCCGGGCTGGATCACGCCCACACCCTCACCGTGGACGGCCACCCGGCCCCCCTGGTGCACCGGGACCTCAAGCCCAGCAACGTGATGGTGGCCAACAGCGGGCTGCTCAAGGTGCTGGACTTCGGCATCGCCAAGGCCACGCACATCGGCGGCAACACCACCGAGACGGGGCTCACCAAGGGCACCCCGGCCTACATGTCGCCCGAGCAGGCAGCGGGGCAGGAGGTGGACGCCCGGTCGGACCTCTTCGCCGTGGGTTGCCTGCTGTACGAGATGCTGACGGGCAAGCGCTTCTTCAGCGGGGACACCGTCTACGCGATCATGATGAACGTGGTGCGCGTGGAGGACCTGCTCAAGGAGATCGAACGGCTGGACATGGTGGAGGCGGCGGCGCCCGGGGCGTCGGTCGTGATCCGCCGCTGCATGCGCGCCGACCGGGAGCATCGCTACGCCTCTGCGTCCGAGCTGGAGCGCGCCATCCGCTCGCTGCAGGGCCCCGTGCAGGCGCCCGGCCCCATCAAGAACTGGGTGGATGCCTGCCGCGCGGCCATGGATCCGCGCTTTGAGACCCAGCGCATCAAGAAGGTGGCGAGCACCGTGCGGCAGCTGGCCGGCGGCGACTCGGAGGACGATCTTTCGCTGGAGGTGGAGCCTGCGGCGGCCCGTGCGGGGCTCTCTCACGGCCA
>CALCXL010000403.1 GCA_937907595.1 uncultured Pseudomonadota bacterium | reverse complement strand
CAAGGGGCTCGAGGACACGATCTGGACCCAGATCGAGGCCATCGTGGGCACCGACGCGGACGTTGAGGTGGAGCTGTACCACTACCGCGGGCGCATCCAGCGCAACGAGTACGACGGCGTGCTGCCCCGCTTCGGCGGGATCTCAGAGGAGGGCAGCAGCGTGACCCTCAGCGCGATCCTCTGCCGCGTCTGGTGGACCCAGACGATCCTGGGCAAGCGCCCGAAGGACGTGTTCGTGGTGAAGTCGATGTTCGTGGACCCGCAGTTCATGGGGGGCAGCTACGGCAGCCCGCCCAAGGACTTCGCGGAGGTCCAGAACCCGGTCCTGCTGCTCGAATCAACCGAGTAGCGCCGCGGGATCGCTCCCGATCGGCTGCGATCCCGAACCGTCCGTGCAGAACCTCCTCACGTTCCCCGCGATCCCGCCGATGGATCAAGGGGAGGCATGGATCGGGTGGGCCGATTCCCGAGCCTGGAGGTGGGTTCATGAGCGTCGCAGTTCACTTGACGCCCGAGAGCACCGAGACCGCGGTCTGCATCGAAGTCGTCGCCTTTCGGGTACGGCACGGTCGGCTCGAGGTCCAGATCGTGCCCGGGGACCACAGCTGGAGCCTTCCAGCGGGGGCTCCCCTGCGCGATGAAACCTTGTCCGGCGCCGCGCGCCGCTTGATCGCCGACGTCTTCGGAGAGGATCGGAGGGCCCTGCAACTGGGCGCCTGGGGCCAGCCGGCCGAGGGGATCAGCGTGGTGTTCATCCACCTGGTGCCGCCTCCGGACAGCGACGTGCGCGCCGACTGGCAAACGGCGGCGGGGGGGGTCTGGCGCGACGCGCGAACGCCTCGTCCGGTCTCCGGGCCGCACAAGAAGGTCGCGCGGGCCATGGCCCGGCTCCAGCAGGAGGTGGAGGTCGGCATGGCCGGCTTCAGCCTGGTCCAACCGGAGTTCACCGTGACCGAGCTTCGGCGCGTGCACGAGGCCGTCTGCGGCGTCAGCCTGGACCCGTCCAACTTCCGCAAGCGGGTGGCTCGTTGGGTTGCGGAGGGCATCGTGGAGGAGCTGCCGCAGCGCCGGGCGACGGCCACCCGACCGGCTCGGTTGTATCGCCTGATCGACTGAATCCCCGCGACATCGGCTTGTTTCCCGGATCGTCACAGAGGCCCTTCCAAGCGAAGCGATCGTCTGGCATCTTCCGGCCCTCATCCTGGGGGGGCACGAAGGAGACGATCGTGACCACCCGCCGGTTCCGCAAGTCCAAGCTCGACGCATACATCGACATCGTCGGGGTCAAGCCCGACAAGCAGGTCGCTGAGCTCGCCGGCGTCACGCCCGAGAACGTGCGCACCTTCCGAGCGCGCCGCAACATCCCCGCCGGCTGGCGTGGCGAGGTCGTCGAACCGGTCGCCGTCGCCGCTGCGATCCCCGCGCCCCCCGCCCCCCCCAAGAAGAAGGCGCGCAAGAAGAAGCGCAAGCAGCGGGCGTCCAAGCTCGATCCCTTCCTGCACCTGCTGGGGCAGATGGCCGACCGGGAGATCGCCAAGCTGGCGGACGTGACCCCGCAGAACGTGCGGGCCTACCGCAAGCGCCGGGACATCCCCGCCCTGTGGCGCGACGGCTCGGTGGCCGCGATCGCAACCCCGGCCCCGAAGGCCGCCCGGGCTCCGAAGGCCGCGAAGGCTCCCAAGGTCGCCAAGGTCGCGAAGGCTCCGAAGGCCGCCAAGGCTCCCCCGGCTCCCAAGGCCGCCCGCTTTGCGCCTCCGGCTCGCCCCGCGCCGAAGGCCGCCCCGGCCCCCGCCCCCGTCCCCGAGCGCGTGCCCCGCTCCGCTCGGGCCTCGCGGGTCGTGGCGGGTCCCCCGGCCACGGGCTTTGGCTGGCGTCTGGTCGTGGAGACCGGAGAGGACCGCACGGAGTACGTCACCTTTGGTCAGACGATGCTCGACGCGGTGCAGCGCGGCACGTCGGAGCTCGCGCGCACCGGCAAGGCCGCCGAGATCATCGAGGTCCACCAGATCGCCGCCGTCCTCTGAACGCCGTCGGCGGCTCCGGTCGCCCGGGGCTGCCCCGTCGCCTCCACCGGGGGGCAGGGCGGCCCCGTCCGGAGCGCCGGGGCGCCGCCCCGAACACGTCGAGAGATCGTGGCGGCGTGGCCCCGGCAGTTGACAACCGCTTTCCAGACTCATAGAAGCGCGCCGACCCGCGGCGAGCCTTTCACCGAACCCCGCGGCCCCGGAGCCAGTCATGAGCGTCGACCTCTCGCGCATGCGCAACATCGGCATCTCTGCCCACATCGACTCGGGCAAGACGACGCTGACGGAGCGCATCCTCTTCTACACCGCCCGGATTCACGCCATCCACGACGTCCGCGGCAAGGACGGCGTCGGCGCGAAGATGGACAGCATGGAGCTGGAGCGTGAGCGCGGCATCACGATCCAGTCGGCGGCCACCCACGTCACGTGGAAGGACCACCACATCAACATCATCGACACCCCCGGGCACGTCGACTTCACGGTCGAAGTGGAGCGCGCCCTGCGCGTGCTCGACGGCGCGGTGCTGGTGCTCTGCGGTGTGGCGGGCGTGCAGTCGCAGTCGCTGACGGTCGACCGCCAGATGAAGCGGTACAAGGTCCCGCGCCTGGCGTTCGTCAACAAGTGCGACCGCTCGGGTGCCAACCCCTTCAAGGTCACCCAGCAGCTGCGCGACAAGCTCAGCCACAACGCGGTGATGATGCAGATCCCCATCGGCCTGGAGAACGACCACCGCGGGATCGTGGACCTGGTGACGATGAAGGCCTTCGTGTTCGAGGGTGAGAACGGCGAGAACATCGTCGAGACGCTCATCCCCGCGGACCTGCAGGCCCAGGCCGACGAGTACCGCGAGATCATGCTGGACGCGGTGTCCATGTTCGACGACGAGCTCATGGAGGCGATGCTCGAGGAGACCGTCACCCCGGCGCTGATCAACCGCGTGGTGCGCAAGGCGACGATCGCGCAGGACATGACCCCCGTGTTCATGGGCTCGGCCTACAAGAACCGCGGCGTGCAGAAGCTGCTCGACGGCGTGTTGGAGTACCTGCCCGCGCCGCCCGACGTGGAGAACGTCGCCATCGAGCTCAACAAGGACGAGGAAGAGGTCGGCCAGCACGTCGTGCCGTCGGACTCCGACAAGCCCCTGATCGCGCTGGCCTTCAAGCTGGAGGACGGCCGCTACGGGCAGCTGACCTACCTGCGCATCTACCAGGGCACGCTGCGCCGCGACGACTTCGTGGTGAACAAGCGCAACCGCAAGCGCCTGAAGGTCGGCCGCATCGTGCGTATGCACTCGGACGACATGGAGGACATCCAGGAGGCGGCCGCCGGCGACATCGTCGCGATGTTCGGCGTGGACTGTTACTCCGGCGACACCTTCGTGTCCGCGGACAAGCCGCTGCCCTACGTCATGTCCTCCATGCACGTGCCGGACAGCGTCATCCACGTGTCGATCACGCCGGTCGACAACAAGGCCCAGACGAACATGTCCAAGGCCCTGCAGCGCTTCACCAAGGAGGATCCGACCTTCCGCGTGGGCGTGGACGAGGAGTCCGGTGAGACCATCATCTCCGGGATGGGCGAGCTCCACCTCGAGGTCTACATCGAGCGGATGAAGCGCGAGTACCAGGCGGAGGTCACCACGTCCCCGCCCCAGGTCGCGTACCGCGAGACGATCACCAAGAAGGCCGACTACTCGTACGTGCATAAGAAGCAGACCGGCGGTTCGGGCCAGTACGGCAAGATCATCGGCTGGATCGAGCCCGACGAGGAGAACAACTACTCCTTCAACGACTCGATCAAGGGCGGCAACATCCCCAAGGAGTTCATCCCCTCGGTGGACAAGGGCTTCAAGTCGATGATGGACAAGGGGCTGCTCATCGGCTTCCCCGTCGTCGGCGTGCACTTCGAGTTGAGCGACGGCGCGTACCACACGGTCGACTCGTCGGACAACGCGTTCCAGGCGGCCGCCCGCGGCGCGTGGCGTGACACCTTCCACAAGGCCAAGCCCACGATCCTGGAGCCCCTGATGAAGGTGGAGCTCGAGGGCCCCGTGGAGTTCCACGGCAACATGGTCGGCACGCTGATGCAGCGCCGCGGTCAGATCGTCGGCACGGTGGAGGAGGACGACTTCTCCCGCATCGAGGCGGAGGTGCCCCTGGCGGAGATGTTCGGCTACGCCACGATCCTGCGCTCCAACACGCAGGGCAAGGCCAACTTCACCATGGAGTTCGCCCGCTACTCCCCCGTGCCGCAGAGCGTGCGCGAGGAGCTGATCGAGAAGGCGGCGAAGGAAAAGGCTGAGAAGAACAAGTAGCCCCCTCGGGACCACCGACTGCGCGCGGGCTCCCCGGTCACTGACTGGGGGGCCCGTTGCCGTTCTGGGAAGGCAGCGGGGGGCTGGGGGGTCCCGCGGAGTAGGATCGACCGGTGAGCACCGCCTACGAGCACGACCCCCGTCTGACGCGTCGCGTGGCGCTGCGCTACTTCGCGGTGGGCCTGGCCGTGGACGCCACGGTCATTGGCGCGTTCTCCACCCACCCCGACTGGCTGAGCTACTTCTATTCAGCGCAGTTCCCGGTGCTCAGCCGCCTGATCTTCGGCGTGTTCTTCTTCGGCATCGCGATCACCTACCGCAACTTCGTCCGGCTCCTGCGCGAGGAGTCGGCCCTGCGCAGCGCCGTGATCGCGCTCCGGGCGGGGGCGACGCCGACGGAGCTGATGGCGCGGCTCCGGGTGTCGGGGGTGCGCGACCGGATCGAAGGGCTGCTGGCGCGGCCGGCGCACGCGGGGCAGGCGGACCCGGCGGGGCGCGACGCCCTGGAGGCGCGGGAGGAGACCCACGCTGGCTGGGCGAAGTACATCACCGCGGTGCTGACGATGCTGGGCCTGCTCGGCACCTTCCTGGGGCTGATGGTCTCCATCGACTCCATCCGCGGGCTGACGGATCTGCAGGACAAGGAGGCCTTCTTCGCCGGGGTCGTCGGCGCCCTGGACGGCATGGGCACGGCGTTCTCCACGTCCCTGGCTGGCATCTTCGGCGCGGTGCTCCTGGGCTTCGAGCAGCTGGTCTTCCACTTCGCCCAGCTCTCCTACCTGACGCGGCTGCAGCTGCTGGTGGAGCGGGTGCTGGGGCCGAAGGTGGAGCGGCGGGGCAGCGCGGGCGGCCTGGCCCTGGAGATGCACCGTCTGCGGCAGGACCTGCGGGGCTGGCGCACCGACGTGGGGGCGGCGGGGGCCGAGCTGGAGTCGGCGGCGCGCGAGCTGGGCGGCCAGGTGCAGGCCATCGCGGAGTCGACCCTGCGGGTGCTGGACGCGGTCAAGACGCACGACGACCACTGGCGGGAGGTCTCCGAGGAGCTGGCGGGGCTGCGGCGGGTCGCGGCCCAGGAGAACCAGAGCCTGCTGGCCCTGGCGGGGCACCGGGTGCAGGGGCTGGAGGAGGCGGCCGAGGGCGGGGCGCCGCTGCGGGCCGATGAGGAGGTGCCCGAGGGACTGGAGGAGCGCATGGGCGGCATGCTCCAGGAGCTGCAGCGCTCCAACGATCTGCTGTCTCACATCTACCGGGAGATGGGCCTGGTCCTTCGATCGGCGGCGCAGCGCAGCGAGCTTCGGCAGACGGAGACGCTGTCGGCCATCTCGCGGATCATGCAGAGGATGGACGCGCAGGCGGCCTCGGGCGCCGAGCAGATCGCCCTGTTGAAGTCCCTGCTGCGCTACATGCACGACGACGAGCGGCGCCTGGCCGGGGTGATGGGCGTGCTGCGCGACGAGGCGGCGCGGGACGAGCCATGAGGCGCCGGCTGACGGATCCGGTGACGCTGCAGCCCTGGCCCTCCTTCGTGGACGCGCTGGCGGCGACGCTGCTGGTGCTGGTGTTCATCATCACCATCCTCTCCATCTTCTCGGGCAAGGTCCTGGACCAGGTGGAGGGGCGGGAGAAGGCCAAGCAGGCCAGCAGCCGCCTCAACGACGACCTGGCCCTCCTGCTCAAGGCCGACGGCGTGCGGATCGAGAGCCAGGGCGAAGAGCTGCGCATCCTCCTGCCCCAGGACGTGCTGTTCGGCAGCGGCGAGGCGGTGCTGAGCGAGGACGGGCTGCGGGTGGTGGCCTCGCTGGGCGAGCGGCTGGCGGCGGTGACGACCGGGCGGATCTTCGTCGAAGGCCACACCGACGACCGCGACATCACCGGGGCCCTGGCCGAGCGCTACCCCTCCAACTGGGAGCTGAGCACGGCCCGGGCCACGCGGGTGGTGCGCTTGCTGGCGGACGAGTCGGGCATCGATCCCGTCCGCCTCACCGCCTCGGGCTACGGCCCCCACCGGCCCGTGGACACCAACGACACCGAGGCCGGGCGCGCGGCCAACCGCCGCATCGAGATCCGGGTCACGCCGTGAGCGTCGACGGATCGCTCGGGCCCACCGTCCACGAGCCGGGCGGCGGGCGATCGGCGGAGGGGGGCGCGGACGCCTGGACGGAGTCGGCGGCGGTCGATCGCTACCTGGAGGACCTGGAGGCCGACGAGACGGCCGCGGAGCTGGTGCGGGCGCGGCTGGAGGGAGCGCCGGCGTCCGCCGACGAGCGGGAAGGGGCCTACCGTCGCAAGGCGGAGGCCTGGCTGGAGCGGGGTCGGCCGCGGGTGGCCCTGGCCCTGCTCGATCGGGGCACGGGGGGCCGGCTTGGGGTGCCGAACGCCGGCGGCAGCGCGCGGTCCGAGCTGCCCATCGACGCGCTGCTGGCCCGCATCCCCGGGGTGGGCGGTCTGCCGGCGCTCACCGACGACGAGGCCCAGTCCCTGCGCGACGCGGCCACCCCCGAGCATGCGCTGGCGGTGGTTCGCCGAGCCCGCAGGCGGCTGGAGTCGCACGGGGAGGAGGCGCGGCGGCTGCTGAACCGCTGGATCGATCGGCAGCGCTGATCGCGTCGGCCAGGGCGTCCGGCCAGGGTCGCGGTGCCGCTACCGTCGCCGGCGCAGGGCGAGCCCACACAGGGACAGGAGCAGCAGACTGGGCGCTGGGGGCCGGCCCCGCAGCGAGCAGGTGCCCAGGGCCACGTTGTCCTCGCGCTGGTTGCTGCCGGGGCCCGCGCTGTTGCCGCCGCCCTCGTCGCAGCCGTTGCCCGCGCTGCCCAGCCCGGGGCCCTCGAAGCCGTCGCCGGGCTCCGCGCCCGCGATCCACGGCGCGCAGGCCTCCCCGCCGACGGTCGCCTGCAGCAGGCCCGTGGTGGGGTACCGGGCCAGGGAGCCGTCGCCCCGGGTGACCTCGAAGTGGTAGCTGCGGCAGCCCTCGTCGGCGTTGTCGACCTCCGCCACGAAGGTGCCGTCCTGGTCGTCGCCCCGGTCACCCTCCAGGCGGCGCCGCAGGCCGTCGACCACCACCACCGCCTCGTCGATGGGGCCCTCGGGGTCGTGCACGGCCAGGAAGTAGCGGGTGCTGCCCGACGCGCTGCCGGTCAGCGGCCAGTGCGTGCCCGACGTGGCGATGGGCTCGTCGATGTCGGGCCGGATGCCGAAGTCCTGGACCCAGTGGTGTCCCGTCGAGGCGTAGCCGGTGCCCAGCTCGATCCAGTCGGGGTTGAGCATGTTCTCGCGGTGGCCGTCGGAGTACAGCCAGCCCTCGAACACGGAGGCGTCGGGGGCGGCGCGTCCCTTGAGGATGTTCTCGCCGATGCCCTGGCCCGTGTAGAAGAGGGAGAGCCGCTCGCCGAAGGGGGTGCCGTCGCAGGAGCTGTGGTCGGCGGGAAAGCAGCCGTTGGCGGCCATGTCGTCGGCGTAGAAGCGGGCGGCTTCGTTGAGGGCGTCAGCGTGGATCAGGGGGCGCACCGGCGGGTAGTCGGCGAACTGGGGATCGGTGAAGTCGGGGTCGACGCGCAGCTGATCCGTGAAGAAGTGCAGGGCGCGCTCGTGGGCGCTGGGCCGACCGTCAACCACCTCTCCGTAGGCGAAGGCAGGAGCGGGGAGCAGGAGCAGCAACGCGATCAGTGGCTTCATCGAACTCCACCTGGGTCGGCGGCGGGTACCTTATCAGACCATGTCGTTGCCCCGGTTGCCCCTGGAGTCCTCCGCCGACCCCCTGCCCACCGCCGCCTGGCTCCCGGGCCGCGGGCCGGTGCTGTGGTTGGGGGAGCCGGGGCCGCTGTCGGCGCTGCATCGCGACCTGCAGGCCGCGGGGCGGATCTGGACGGCTGAGGTCAGCGCCGTGCCGGTGCCCGGGCCGCCGCCGGGCACCAACCCCTTCAGCCACCGCCCCGACCGGCACGCGGCCCTGCGTTGGGGCCCTCCGTCGCAGGACCGTCGCAGCCTGCAGGAGGTGGGGGCGCCGGCGTGCTTCGATGGGCTGGTGCTCGTCGACTGCCTGGGCCCCCTGCCCGCCCAGGCCGCGCGCACGCTGCTCGTGCAGGCGGCTGCCCACCTGCCCGTCGGCGCCCCCTGGATGCTCCTGGATCGCAACGGGCGCTACGGGCCCGAGGTGCTCCGCAACCTGCGACGGCCCGACGAGGAGCGGGGGGAGGGGAAGGGGACCGTGCGCACGGTGGAGGAGCTTCGTCGGCTCCTGGAGCCCGCCGGCTTCGGCGTGGCCCGCGCTCGGGCCCTGGCCCCACGTCGCCGCGATCGCCTCCTGCAGCGCGCCCTGGGCGCCGACGTCGCCTCCGAGTGGCTGCTGGTGCGCGGGGAGCGGTTCTAGGCTTGCGGCGCGGAGGGGGCTGCTATCCTTCGCGCGTGAACCGCCTCGCCTTGTTGTTGATGCTGCTCCTGCCCGGCCTGGCCGTGGCGGGGGACGATGTTCCATCGCCCGAGGGCGAGGCGCCGGCCGAGGAGGGCGAGCCCGACGCCGCTCCGCCCCCCGCCGACGCCGTGCCCGCTCCCGACGGCGGCAAGAAGCCTCCCGCAGCCTCGAAGGGCCCGGCCGCGGCACCCGTCGACGCCTCGGTGCCCGCCCCCTCCGGCGCCGCGAAGACCACGGATCCGACCGCGACGCCCCCCAGCCCGCCGCCCGATGCGGTGGTGCCTGCGCCCTCGGGGGCGACCGGCCAGCCAGCCGATGGGCCCCTCCCGCCGGCCGAGGGCGACGTGCCCGGACCCCACGGTGAGGCCTTCCCGGCCGAACCGGGCGCCGCCCCCGTCCCCGCCGCCGCGTCGGATGACGTGGACGACGAGGACGACGAGGACGACGACGACGACGAGCCGGTCTCCCCCCTCGCCCGTCCCACCGACACGCTGTACGAGGAGGGGCAGACCCTCTTCGCCCGACTGGAGTTCGACGCCGCGGCGGGCTTGTTCGAGGAGGTGCTCCGGCGCGAGCCTGAGCACCCCGGCGCCCGCAACTACCTGGTGGAGAGCCTCCGGGCCCTGGGCCGCACCGACGACGCCGACGCCGTCCTGGGCGGCGCCAACCCGCCCGGCGAGCCCACCCCCGTCGCCGAAGAAGACACCCCCTGCTGCCGCAACCCCCGCGCCGAGCGCCGGTTCAGCGCGGGCATCGGGCTGGGCGGTCCCAACGTCGGCGTAGGCGCCTGGGCGGAGTTCCGCCCCCACTGGCTGGTGGGCGTGGGCGGCGGGCTCGGCGCGCTCGTGCTCGTGGAAGGCCAGCGCGCCAGCGGCGTCGGCTCGGTGCACCTGGGCGCGGACCTGCTGCCGCTGCCCCTGGCGATCACGCCCGTGTTCGGGGTGGGCATGGCCGCGGTCTTCGGGGACGCCATCTGGCGGGTCGACGCCCTGATCAAGCCTCTGGCCGCGGGCACCGACTTCCGTCTCGTTCCGTACCTGAACCTGGGCGCGCGCGCGGACTTCGGCCGCCTGCAGCTCCAGGCCGGCGTGTGGCTGGTGCCCACGGGCGACCGCCAGCTCCCCCTTCTCCCCATCCCCGGCGCCCGGGTCGGCCTCCACTTCTGATTGCGGTGGGACGGGCCGACGCAATGATCCGGAACCGGACCGTCCTCGCTGCGGCGCTGGTCGTCGCGTTGCTGTGTTCCTGCTCCCAACCGGAGGAGGAGCTGAGCCTGCGCTCGTCCGCGGTGCTCGTGGAGGAGGAGGGTGCCCCCGGGGTGCCCTCGCTGCCGGCCCCCGCCCGGCCCGTGCAGGGCGCGCCCCAGGGCTCGGAGATCGTGCTCGGCATGGTGGAGCCACTCCGCTTCCAGAAGGTCGACTTCGAGGTGCCCGGCGTGGTGGCGGAGGTCCTGGTCGAGCGCGGCCAGAAGGTGACCCAGGGCCAGATCCTGGCGACGCTGGAGACCGAGGAGCGCCAAGCTCGCCTGGACGATGCCCGCGCGCGCCTCAAGGAGGCCGTGCGCGCCCTGCCAGCGGGCCGGAACCGGAGCGGCGGCGAGCTTCCCGGCTACCTGCAGCGAGAGATGCAGGCGAGGCTGTCGGAGGTCGAGGAGCGGGCGAGGTACCGGGCCACCGACCAGCGCGACTTCCAGGCGAAGGTGTCCCGCGGCGCGGACGAGGAGGAGATGCGGGACATGGTCTGGGACATCGCCCGCCGCCGGAACGAGAAGCCGCGTACGGAGGCGATCCGGCGCGCCCACGGAGAGCAGCTCTCCATCGCCCTGGTCGACGACCTCGAGTCCCGCACCCGGCAGCTGGAGGACGCGCTGAAGTACTCCTCGCTCAAGAGCCCGCTCGACGGCGTGGTCGTGGGCATGTCCGTGCGCCCCGGGCAGGCCTGGAACACGCGCAGCCTGGATCCCGCCTTCGAGATCGTGGATCCCACCGCGCTGGTCGTGCGGGCGGAGGTCCGCAGCGTGCGCGCGGACACCATGAAGCTGCGGGAGATGGTCTGGATCGAGCTGGGCGGCGAGCACGTCGTCCAGGCCGGGGTCAAGGAGATCAGCCGCGACCTGCGCAGCCGCGTAGATCTGGAGACCGGCGAGCCCCGGACCATCCGCCTGGTGGCCTTCGAGCTGCCCAGCCCCCTGCCTCCGGGCGTGGACGTGGGCACCGACGCGCGGATCGCCCTCCAGCCCTGAGAGGCCGCGGCGGGGTCGCGGCCTCTACGACAGCCTTCGACGGCGCCGCTACGAGAAGACGAGCGGGATCACCTGCTCGGGGAACCGCCGCTCGTCCAGGACGTGGGTGACCCGGGACGCCCGCTCCCCGTGCTGGGCGGCCAGATCCACCTCGGTGGGTTCGGCCAGCAGGCGACCGCCCGGTCCGCGGGTGAGCAGGAGCAGCGGGCGATCGAACAGCCGCGTGTCCTCGGCCGGGGCCAAGACCAGGCCGACGTGGCCTTCGCGCAGCCGCACCACCGAGCCCGGGGGGAACCGGCCCAGCATGCCGAACAGCACGTGCATGAGGGAGCGGTCGAAGCGGCTGCCCGCCTCCTGGTACAGCGCCTCCAGGGCGAGGGGGCGGGGGAGGCCCTGCCGGTCGGCGCGGTCGTGCACCAGCGCGTCGTACGCGTCGCAGATGGCGACGATGCGGGCGTAGAGGTGCGGTGTGCCTCCGGGCGCCGGGCCCGGGTAGCCCTCCCCGTCGACCCCGCAGTGATGCTCCCAGGCGACCACGAGCTGCGCGCGCTCCCGCGGGCCCAGGTTCTCCTGCCCCAGACCCAGCGCGAAGCCCCGCTGCGGGTGCTCCAGCACCCCGGCGGTGCTCTCGTCGTCGAGCTCGCCGCGCAGGCTGCGGGCCTGCGGCGCCGACAGCGCCATGCCCACGTCCGCCAGCAGGGCTCCCCGCCCCACATCCAGGATGCCCTCCAGGCCCAGGCCCAGGCGGCGGGCCAGCAGCATGGACAGCACGCACGTGTTCGCCGCGTGCACGGGGGTGTAGCGCTCGGGCTGCCGGTGGGTGGCGACGAGCATGGCCAGCTCCGGGGCCGCGGCGACGACATCGCCCACGCGGTTGACCGCGGCGTCGGCCCGGCGGGCGGTGTCCGGGTCCGTCGACGTCTCGCTGTGCTCCAGCAGCTCCCCCACCGCCAGCAGCGCGGTGTAGGCCCGAAGCACCTCGCTGTGGGTGTGTCCGGCGTCGCTGTCCGCGCCCAGGTAGTCGGCGTCGGGTCGCGGGGGCAGGACGGAGATGGTGTCGACGCCCAGGGCGAGCAGCCCCTGGTTGAGCAGGTCGGCGCCCTCGTCCTCGGGCAGGTGGGTGCGGCTGCGCCACAGTCCCAGGAACGCGGTGATTTGCTCCACGGTCGGCGCACCGCGCAGGTGCAGCCCGCCGACCCCCCGGTCCGAGAAGTCCCGGGCGAGCGCCCGCAACTCCACCATGGCGCCGCTCTTCAACTCGGCCACGATCGTGCCGTTCACGCGCAGCATCGAGCCTTCGATGCGCAGAAGGAGCTCCCCGAGCTCGGCCACCGCCGGCCCCAGCCGCGACTCCAGGTCCTCGATCGCGTCGGACAGGGCGCGGTTGCGGGTGGTGTGGATGCGCGCCGTTCGGATCACCCCGGCGAGCCGCAGCACGATCGCCCGGATCCGCATGACCCGGAGGCCCTGCTCGGCTGAGCGTTCCGTCATTCCTCCTCCTGCCAAGGCGGGGCGGCCTCGGGCGAGGCCTTGGCCGCCCTTGGGGCCCGCTGGCGGCCGCCGCCGGTGCTGGGCGGCCCCTTCCACGCGGGGCGGGACAGCACCCGCCGCGGCCCGGTGGCCAGCTGACCCGGCTGCGTCTTCGCTGTGGGGATCGGAGCCCCCGGGGCGGTCTGCACGGGGGGGGCCGGTCCGGCGGCGAGATCCGCCTGACGCCGTTGCCACAGGCCCAGCGCGTCGTGCGCGATGTCGACCAGGTGGGGCGGGGCGGTGTCCGTGAGCTGGTGCAGGTACGCGCCGGCCTCTTCCAGGCCGGTGGCGGCCAGGCACACCAACCAGGGGGCGCTGCGGGCGGGATCGGCGCGGTGCCAGCGGTCGCCCAGGTTGTCACGCACCAGGGCGAGGGCGTCCCGGCCGCCGACGATGCCCAGGGTCCGGCCGATCTCCAGCCGCTCGTTGAGGGGCAATTGCGGGAAGCGCGCGCCGCGGGTCAGGTCCACAAGGGGCTCGAAGGCCGGCCGGTGCTCGTAGCGGGCCACCCAGGTCAGGGCCAGGCTGCGGACCTCGCGGTTGCTGTCCTTGACCAGCGGCAGCACCGCCTCGGCCACGGTGCGCGATGGGTGGGGCAGCAGCATGCGCAGGCCGCGCAGCCGCAGCCCGGCCTCGGGGCGGTTGAGCGCCTCCAGGGCGAGCTGGATGCCGACGCGGGTGGGCGGCTGCTGATCGACGACGTCCAGGGCGGCCAGGGCCGGACCCACGGGGGAAGCGGCCACGGTGGCGCGCAGCAGGGCGCCCTCCTCGCGGGCCAGGCGCGAGCCCACCTGCACCATCGCATCCCGCCAGGGGCCGTCGGGAAGCTCCGCCACGAACACCACCACGTCGGGCAGGGCCTCGGGCGGCAGCGCGCTGAAGTAGGCGGCCAGCTCCACCGGCTCCAGGGCCCCCGAGCGCGCGCCTTCGAGCAGCCGGGCCAGGTTGCGGTCGGAGAGCAGCACGCCGACCAGATCGCCGACCCGCTCGCGCACGGCGGCCGTGCGGAGGTCGTCGTTGGGCTCGGTGGCCCACAGGAGCAGCGGCTGGAGCAAACGCGCGACGTCGCCTGGACGGCCGCGCTCCAGGCGCTCCTCGATCCGCGCCGGCAGGGGCGCGAGCAGCTCGGCGGCCCGCGGGTTCTCCGCCCACAGCGCCACCGCGCGCACCAGCAGCTGGCCGATGCGGCTCAGGGGCGCGCCCGAGGCGTTGGCCGCCTCCACCTCGTCGACCAGGATCCGGCTGTCGCGCTCCCCCATGGGGGGGGGCCAGGGGACGATGCCCGACGTGCCATCCCACAGCGCGCGCAGGGCCTCTGCCTCCACCGGGGCGTTGAGGGCCTCGGGCCGGTGCAGGAGCGCCTGGTGCCAGAGGTGCTCCCGCCCCGCGAGGGAGTCCTCCAGGCCGCCCGGGCCGTCGAAGTTGCCGTGGGTCAACACCGTGAGGCCGTGGAAGGGCTCCCAGCGCAGGGCCTCGGCCACCGATCGGAGGGGGGCCCGCTCGGCGTGGCAGTAGGGGGCCAACACGCCGAAGAGCCGCTGGCTGGACTCGACGTCGGGCACCCCGTGGAACTCCAGGCTGCGCACGCCGTCGGCGTACAGCCGCTCGATCAGGGTCTCCCGCTCGTCCGACGACGTGAAGACCCGCACGCCGTCGAGCTCCACCGAGCTGGGGTGCAGGGCGTAGGTGAGGCACTCGACGTCGCCCAGGGCCTCCCGCACCCGCTCGCCCAGGGCGACCGCGGTCCGCTGCACCTGGCTGTGGTCGGCCGCGTACAGGTTGACCGCGCGCACGCCCTTCAGGAGCGTCTGCCAGGCGCGCTGTCCCTTCTCCATGGCCCCTCTGTCCACGCCCGCTCGCCCCCGGTGGCGCCGCACCCACGCCGCGACGTGAGGCTACCAGCCCGCGGGCCACTTGCCCCTCCGGTGTGTGCGACATCGCAGGCGCTGGCTGGGTTTGCTGGCCTTCGGACGGGCCCGGTCCCCGGGGCGGAGTTGCCCTTCAAGCCGGGTCGTCCTCGCCGTTCGTCCCGTGCCCCGCTGCTACCCTCGCGCGGTGATCAAGCTGGTTGAGGTGAGCTGCGCGATCGTGGTCGGCGCGCTCTTGTGGATCTGGCTCGACCTCTGGCTGCGGGTGGATCTGCCCGGCGCCGGCTGGCTCCTGCAGGTGGGCTTCGAGGCGCTGTCGACGGGCGCGTCCTGGATCCTGGAGGCGCCGTGGCGACGGGCGGGGCTCGGCCTTTGCCTGGGGGCGCTGCTCCTCCCCACGCTGGTCCGCCCCGATCACCGCCTGGCCGTGCCCGGCTCCCTCCTCAACGCCCTGCTCCTGCTCGCGGCGGTCGCGGCGGGCAGCCTGTTCGAGCGGGCCGCCTTCGCCGGGCTGCTGGCGGCGGGGATCGTGGGGTGGCGCTGGAGGCCTGCTGCCCGGCCCCAGGGGCGCTCTTCGCTGATCGCGGCGGCCACCGGCCTGGGCGTGGCGGCCTGGGCCCTGGCGCTGCTGGAGGCCCGGTCCAGCTCCTACGCGCCGCTGCGCTGGCTGGACGCCCTGCCGCCGGGGGCGCGGAGCGGACTTGGGGTGGCGCTGCTCGCCGTGGGCGCGGCGGGGGGCGGCCTGATCCTCTGGCGACGCGGCGGGCGGCGGAGCCTGGCCCTGGGGCTGCTCAGCGCCGGGCTCGTGTCTGCGGTCGCGGTGCCCCTGCTCGACCCGACGGCGCCGCGGGCGGTCCTGCTGTCGGTGGCCCTAGCCCCCGCCGCGATCCTGGCCGGCGCCCGGGCCCGCTCCCTCCCGCGGCCCTTCGCCCCCGCCGGGACCGCCGCGCTTCCCTCGCTCCTGCTGCCCGCCGGCGCCCTGGGCGGGGTGCTGGTCGCCGCCGCCTACCTCTTCCGCGTCTTCGGCTGCCCCGCCCCCGCGCACCCGGCCCTGCACCGCGTCGCCGACGTCGGCCCTGTCTTCCGCGTGGCCCTCTCCCCCGACCGCGCGGTCTTCGCCCTGCGCGACGAGCGCCGGCTGGGCTGGCTCGATCGCAGCGACCCCACCGACTGGAGCTACACGGACACCTCGGCCCTGCCGGGCGCCGAGCCTCCCGCCTTGCCCGGTCAGAGCCACGCCTCCTTCGAGGAGCTGCTCTTCGCCGACGGCGCATTCTCCGGCACCGCGCTCGGCGGGCACCCCGACTTCTATTCGACCGCCCGCTCCCCGGCCAACACCGTCAACAACCTGCTGTTCACCCTGTCGCCCGACGCGGCCCACGTCGACTCGGCCTGGGGGCAGGAGCGCCTCTGCTGGCTGGGGGCCCTGGCCGTGGGGGGCGGTCGGCGCCTGGGGGGCTGTGAGTACGAGTC
>CALCXL010000402.1 GCA_937907595.1 uncultured Pseudomonadota bacterium | reverse complement strand
ACGATCAGATCAACCCGAACCAATCCCTGCTTGACGGCGAGGGGGACACATGAGCGCGTCGACCGGCCCCCGACGTTTCATGTGGAACGTCGGCCGGCGAGCGTGAGTGCAAGCGTGAGGAGCGTACGTCGCCGCGATCAGGCCACGGACAGGAACTTCACCCCGAGCTCCCAGTAGCCCGAGGGGAGGCGTCGACGCCGCAAGACCTCGCAGCGCACCGAGTGCTCGCCGCCGCGCGGCCCCATGAGCGTGAGCTCCACCACCCGGTCCTTGACGAGCTCCACGCGGCTGAGGATCCGCATGCCGCCGTCGGAGATGTCGACGGCCACCCCGTCGCGCCGGTCCCGCAGCTTCGGCTCGTCACCGTCCCCCAGGGGCAGGATGAGCACAGGGCCCACGCAGGCGCGGCGCTCGGTGAGGCGGCGATCGTTCAGCCCGGTGGGGCTGCCGCGACCGAGCTCGTCGTGCATCTGCCGGACGATGTCGGCCAGGGAGGGTCCCTGGGGTTCGCGGAGCCTGGGTCGGAAGAGGCGCACCCTGGATCCATCGGCGGTTCGGCGGGGAGCTTGAGGACCGCGACGATCGGTGGAGCGGACAGGACAGGTAGGCTGCGTCGATGGCGAGTCTGCTGAGCCACATCGACTGCGCGTACTGCCAGCACCGGCACGACCCCCACGTGCCCCAGACCCGCTGCATGGCGTGCGGGGGGCCGCTGTTCGCCCGCTACCGGGCCGGCGAGCTCCGCGGCACCCAGGTCAGCTCCTCGCGGCTGTGGGAAGCCCTGTCGCCGCCCTGGCCGCGTCCCTCGGGCGATCTGCGGGTGGGAGCGCCGCCCCTGGTGCACGCCGAAGGCCTGGGCACGGAGCTCGACATGCCCGGCCTGGCGATCCTGGACTGCGGCCGCGGCCCGACCGGCTCGGTGGCGGACATCGGCATGGCGATCGCGGTGCAGCGGGCGCGCGCCCTGGGCATCCCGCGCGTCACCGTGCCGTCCCTGGGCGACGCGGCGCGTGCGGCGGCGGCGCAGGGGGCGCTGCACGGGGTGGAGATCGAGACGATCCTGGCGGAAGGCTCCGACGACCGCGGCCTGCACGAGCGCGGCGCCACGGTGGCGCGTTTGCCCGGCGGGCTCGACCGGGCCGAGTCGCTGGCGCCGGGCTACGTCATCGGCACCCTGGCCGAGCCCTGGCGCATCGAGGGGGAGAAGGCCGCGACCTGGCCGCTCCTGCTGGCGGGGCGGCGGCTCCCGGACGTGGTCCTGGTGCCGATCACGGAGGGCACCCTGGAGATCGCCCTGTGGAAGGCCTGGAACGAGTGGGAGGCGGCGGGCGTGATCGGCCCCGAGCGCCCCCGCATCGTCGCCGTGCAGACCCGGGGCTGCGGCCCGCTGGTGAGGGCCCTCAAGAAGAAGCTGCTCCGCCCGACCCCGCCCCGCAACGTCAGCGGCCCCTGGGAGCTGCGCATCACGGCATCCCCCGCCGACGAGCTGCGCCTGCAGGTGGTGCGGGCCAGCGGCGGCCTCGGCGTGAGCGTGAGCTACGACCAGATGCGTGAGGCGGCGTCCCTGTCCATGCGCAAGCTCGGGCTGTCCCTGGGGGACGGAGGCGCGGCGGCGGTGGCGGCGGCGCGGCACCTCCGGCTGTCGGGGGAGCTGCCCCGGGACGCGTCGGTGGTGGCGGTGAATACCTCCCGGGGCGGCACGTGAAGAAGGGCCTGGTGCTGCTGCTGTTGGGGGCCGTCGGGGCGATGTTCGTGCCGGTCGGGGGCTCCGCGCCGACCACCCACACCGTGGTCCGGGGGGACACGCTGGGGCGGATCGCCAAGCGTGAGTCCGTGAGCGTCGACGATCTGCGCGGGTGGAACGGCGTGACGGGGGACCTGATCGAGGTCGACCAGGTGCTCGCGCTCGGGCCCTCTGGGCCGGGCACGCCGGTCTGGCGACTCCTGCGTGAGCGCCTCGAAGAGCTCCGCCCCGCCGCCGAGGATCCGGGGGTCGATGTGGGCGATGTCGTCGACTCACGCGATGAGTCGACGAAGACCCTGGCGCGCTCACGCAAGCGGCCGCGGGCCGCGCGCTCCCCCGGCGACGAGCGGCGGGACGAGGAACCATCCGACCTGGACGCCGAGGCCCCGGAGTGGCCGGCACTCACGCAGCCCGCGGCGAAGCGGTGCCTGGCCGAGGACGCGGGCACCGGCGACGGCAGCTTCGGCCGGTCGCAGGGCCTGGACCACGATCAGATCAGCGGCGCGGTGGCGGCCTTCCAGACGGAGACGCTGCGCTGCTTCGACGACCGCCCCGGCATCGCCGGTGAGGTCCTGCTCGACCTGGTCGTGGGCTGCGACGGCCGCGTCCTTCGTTCGTCCGTCGACTCCCACAGCACCGGAGACAACGACTTCGCGCTCTGCGTGGCCGAGGTCTTCCGCTACGCTCCGTTCCCCGCCCACGCGCGGGACGAGGTCGAGTTCTCCGTGCCGCTGCGGTTCACAGCGGGGAGGTAGGACGCACAACCATGCCGAGCGCGAAGCTCGCCTTGCTGATGGTCGGCCTCATCGCCGGCTGCGGCAGGGCCCCGCCCGATCGGTCCGCCGATGGGAGCCACCCGGCCTTCGACGCAACCTGGGTGCCCCTGCCCTGCCGTGACGAGCCGCTGCGCCGGCCTCCCGTCCGGCTCGAGCGGGTCCCCACGACCGACTGGCCCTGCCGCGACCGCGCCTTCGCCTGCGAGGAGGACTACCTGGGCCTGGCGGACTGGCTGCAGACGCTCTCCGCCACGACCACCGACCTCGTGGCCTGCTGGCAGGAGCTCGAGGGGCAGCACCTCCGGGGGACGCCCGAGCACGACCGGCACCCGATCCCTCCCCGGGCTCAGACCGCCCGGGACGCCGACGCGGTGGAGGCGGACCTTCGGCGGGCGCTGCGGCTGCCGGAGCTGTGGGCGGCCGTGGGCACGGACCCCCCGATCGCCCGCTTCGGGCCCGCGACGACGCAGCGCGGATACGACGAGGAGGAGGTGCTGATCACGGTCGGCCGCCTGGGCACCATGCACGGCCGCCTCCTCCTCCCGCAGACTCCCGGGCCCTGGCCGGCGGTGGTGGTCCTGCCCGGCCACGAGGAGTCCTCGGAGCACCACCGGGATCGCAGGGGCGGCGCCGAGCTGCCCCGCCATGGGGTCGCAGCCCTGATCCTGGACACCCGCGCCTACGACGGGCGGGGCGGCGCCGAGCACCGGGCCGCCCTGGCGTTGCTCTGCACCGGGCACTCGCTCCTGGCCGTCCGGGTGGTGGAGGCCATCAGCGCCCTGGACGTCCTGGCCTCGGACCCCCGCATGTGCCGCACCCGACTCGGCGCTGTGGGGCACTCGGGAGGGGGCGGGGTGGCCCGGCTCGTGGCGTGGCTCCGGGCGGACGTCGCGGCGCTGGTCGTGGCGACGCACACCGACTACCAGACGATGCTGGAACGGTACGAGGAGGGCGTGCTGATCGGCCCCCGCATGCTCTCGGACGACTACGACCCCGAGGTCGCCGCCCTGGCCCACGAGGTCGGGCGCCTGGAGGCGCTCGACATCCCCGCGCTCCAGGCCGACTACGATGAGATCTGGGGCGATCCCCAGGCGGCCGACGCGGAGGCCGGCGCCACCCTGAGTGGGGTGGAGTGGCTGGCGGCGACGCTCGGGGCGCGACCGGTTGGAGACGATCGACCCTGACTCATTGCCTGCGCAGCGCCGCCGCCACCGCCGGAGCCAGCGCCTCACCGATGATCGCGTGGCCCTGCACGGTGGGGTGGATGAGGTCCCAGAACCAGGTCGACTCCGGCAGGGCGGGGGACCGCGCGCGGGCGGCGTCGAACGCCGCGGGCACGTCGACCACCACCGCGCCGCTGCCCCGCGCGCCTTGCAGCGCCGCCCGGTGGAGGGCCGGCCCGAAGCACCAGCGGCCGCCCTGCTCGGTGGGGTCGCAGGCGGTCGTCGGCTGCGCCTGCACCGCCACCACCACCGCCGCACCGCCCTCGGACAGCCGTCGCACCATGCGCCGGAGGTTGTCGCGCAGCACCCACTCCGCCAGGGCCGCTGTCGCGCGACGCTGGAGCTCCGAGGGCTCGCCCTCGTCCAGGTAGCCCGCGTCCGGCGCCGACGTCCGGAGCAGCCAGCCCTGGGGCAGCGCGCCGCGCAGCAGCCGCGCCCCCGGCGAACGGTCCAGCGCGGCGCGCAGGGCCATGGAGCCGATGGACCAGCCGCGACGGCGGGGCAGGTCCGCCAGGGGCGCCAGGTCGTTGTGGCCCATGTAGAGCACCACCACGTCGGGCGTGAGCGCCGTGAGTTCGCGGGCGACCTGCAGGATCTCGTCGCTCACCGCGCCGCCCCGGCCCGCGTTGATGACCTCCAGGGCGATGCCGGCCTGCTCCTGCTGCAGCCGTCGGCCCAACACCTCCACGAACGCGTCGTCGGCCAGGTAGTCCGCGCCGAAGGCACTCGACTCCCCCAGGACCGCCAACCGAAGCACGCCCGGCGGCTTGTGGAGCAGGTACCGCCGGGGTCGAGCGTCCCCTCCGCGCACCACCAGCTGGGCCTCTCCCTCCACCGTCTCGGGGTTGAAGGTGGGTGCGTTCACCACCATGCCGCCCAACTGGAACCCCGCGCGCTCGTCGATGAGGCAGGGCGCGCCCGCCTGCCGCAGCGCCAGCTCGACCAGGAGCAGGAGCGCTGGGCCCGCAGCGATGGCGCCCAGGCGGAACAGCACTGGCCGACGCTCCGGCCACCGCCGAGCCGCGGCCAGCCAGAGCCCCGCCATCAGGAGCAGCCCGCCCAGCACCCACGTCCGCATGGGAGGCGATTGCGGGACCCGGAGCAGCCTCGGATCGTCGGTGGGAGGCGGAGGGGGCAACCGACCGGCCGATGCGAGCGGACGACGCAGCAAGCGGCGGGCCGCGTCCGCCGGCGGCTGCTCGTCCAACAGCGCCGCCCAGGGACCCTGGGGGTCGGTGACGGCTCGGGCCTCGCCCGCCCGCCACGCCCCCTCGTGGGTCAGGCGGTTCTGCCGCAGGGTCTCGGCCGCAGCCCGCGCCACCGCGTCGTCCTCGCCGGCGAGGAGCCCGCGCAGGTACTCGCCCCGCAGCGCCATCCACAACGCCGTGGAGGCGTGGTCTCCATCGCTGTACAGGGCCGCCAGGCCGGCTGACCCCCCCGCCAGCAGGGAGTCCCTCCACCCGTCGATGAGGGCCAGGGAGGCCCGTCGGGAAGCCTCCCCCTGCTCCAGCCGCGGAGCGGGCAGCTCGCCCTCCATCAGCGGGCGCAGCCAGTCGTTGCGAAGCCACTCCGCTTGCGCGTCGACCAGCGCCCCCAACGGCGCCTCCCGCGCCCCGACGACGGCGTCGGCCGCCGGCAGGGAGAGCAGCGCGCGATGCAGCCGCCGCCCCACGTCCGGCTCGGCCGCCAGCCACTCCGCCTGGGAGAGCAGCACCGACTCGAAGAGGTAGCCGGCCAGCGCTGGCTGCGCCGCGCACTCGGCCAGATGCGCGCCGTCCACCTGGACCACGGCCGGAAGGCTGGGGTCCAGCAGACGGCGCAGGTCGGACTCGCTCAGGGGGCGCTCGCAGGCCTCGTCGAGCAGCGCGGCGTGAGCCTGGATCGTCGTCGGCTCACGCAGTCGCTCGACCAGGTCGGCCGTGGGCAGCGACGCGAGCCCCGCCGCCAGCACCGCCACCAGGGCCGCGGCGATCACCCCTCCTCCAGCGCCCCACCCACCGCGGCGATCAGCTCGTCCACCACGGCGTCGTCGTGAGCCAGGCCCAGGAACGCAGCCTCGAAGGCCGACGGCGCGGCGTAGACCCCCCGGCGGAGCAGCCCCTGGAAGAACCGGCCAAAGCGGGCGACGTCGCAGCTCTTGGCGTCGGCCAGGTTCCGCACCGGGGCGTCGCGGAAGTACAGGCAGAACATGGAGCCCACCCGCTGGACACGCGCGCCGCCGCCCGTGCGCTCGATCGCCGCCTCGATGCCGGCCTGAAGGGCCGCGCCCCGACGCTCCAGTTCGCTGTACACGTCGGGCGTGAGCTGCGTGAGCGTGGCCATGCCGCCGGCCACCGCCAGGGGGTTTCCGCTCAGGGTGCCGGCCTGATAGACGGGCCCGGCCGGCGCCATCCGCTCCATGAGGTCCCGCCGACCGCCGAAGGCGGCCACCGGCAGCCCGCCACCGATCACCTTGCCCAGGCAGACCAGGTCGCCGATCACGCCGTACCGCTCCTGCGCGCCCCCCCGGGCCACCCGGAAGCCCGTCATGACCTCGTCGACGATGAGCAGGGCGCCGTGGGCGGTGCAGGCCTCACGCAGGCCCTCCAGGTACCCGGGATCGGGCGGAACGCAGCCCATGTTGCCCGCCACCGGCTCCAGGATGACCGCCGCCACGGGGTGGGTTGCGAGGACCACGCGCGCCGCCTCCAGGTCGTTGTAGGGCACCGTGAGGGTGAGGTTGGCCACCGCCGCGGGCACCCCCGGCGAGTCGGGCACGCCCAGCGTGAGCGCTCCGCTGCCGGCGCTCACGAGCAGGCCGTCGCTGTGCCCGTGGTAGCAGCCGTCGAACTTGAGGATCAGGTCGCGACCCGTCGCCGCCCGCGCCAGACGCAGAGCCGACATCGTGGCCTCCGTGCCGGAGCTCACGAGCCTCACGCTGTCGCAGCCGGGCACGCGCTCGCAGATCAGCTCGGCGAAGTCGACCTCCCGACCGGTCGCCGCGCCGAAGCTGGTGCCGCCCTCCATCGCTTGACGCAGCGCCTCCATCACCGCGGGCGGACGGTGCCCCAGGATCATCGGACCCCAGGAGCCCACCAGGTCGATGTACCAGCGCCCGTCGGCGTCCTGCACGCGGCAGCCCTCGCCCCGCTCGATGAAGGGGGGCTGCCCGCCCACGGCGCCGAACGCGCGCACGGGGCTGTTGACGCCGCCGGGGATGACCTGCAGTGCGCGCTGCAGCAGCGCGGCGCTCTTGGGACCGGGTTCGTACGCGCTCACGGGATCACCTCCAGGGGTAGCGTTTGCCGCTGTCCGGCACGGACGTGGCCTTCTGCTCCTTGCGATCGGCTCGATTCCGCAGCCGCTCCAGCTTCAGGCGCACAGCGTCGGGGTTTGGATGCACCAGCAGGGCCCGCTCGAAGGCCTCCTGAGCCTCCGTGAGCCGCCCCAACTGCTCCAGGGCCTCCGCCTCACCGTAGACCGCCAGGGGCGCGGAGCTGTGCTCGGGCCAGCGCTTCTGGGCCTCACGGTACGCCGCGAGCGACTCCTCGTGCAGGTCCTCCAGGTCGTAGGCGCGGGCGGCCTCCACCGCCACCATCGGCAGCAGGGGGCTCCGGGGGAAGGCGCGAGCCAGCTCGTCCCACTCCACCCGCGCCTGGGCGGGCTCGCCGATGGTCAGGTACGAGCGGCCGGACTCCAGCAGGCAGTGCTCGGCCTGCCCGCCTCGCGGGCGGATCTCCAGGGCCTTGCGGTAGGCATCGATGGCCGCGCGAGGCCGGCCCAGGTCGCGAACCAGATCGCCCAGCTCCACCTGACAGGTGTAGCCCCACTCGAGCTCGCCCCAGCGACGGGCGCAGGCAGCGAACGCGGCCTCGGCGCGCTCGGGGTCCTTCAAGGCGTCCCGGTGGATGGCCGCCGCACGCCAGGCGCCGTAGGCCTGCCAGGACTCCGATATGTCGGGCAGCGCCTGGTACGCGGCCGCCGCCTGCTCCCAACGGCCGTCGGCGTACAGCGCGTCGGCCACCCGCACCGCGTCGGGCCCGGAGCTGCGGCAACCCACCAGCAACAGCAGGACCGGGACCAGCCACCTCACGGTCGACAACCCCAGCTCACGCTCACGCGTCGTCGTCGTCACCGTCCTCTTCGTCCAGGTCTGCGTCCCGGCCGTCGTCGTCCTCGTCCTCGGCGTCGTCGTCGTAGTCGACGTCTTCGGCGTCCTCGACGTCGTCACCGTCCTCCGGCGAGGCCAGCTCGTCCAGGTCGTCGTCGTCCTGCTCGTCCATGGGCAGCCGCGCCATGGCGACCACCTTCTCGCCCTTGTCCAGGCGGATGAGGCGCACGCCCTGGGTGTTCCGCCCGATGATCGACACCTCGTTCACCCGGGTGCGGATGATCTTGCCGGTGCTCGTGACTATCATCAGGTGGTCGGTCTCCTCCAGCTGGGCGACCCCCACCACGGGCCCGTTGCGGCCGCGCGTCTTGATGTCGATGAGGCCGATGCCGCCGCGGTTCTGCTTGCGGTACTCCTCGATCGGCGTGCGCTTGCCGTAGCCGTTCTCCGTGAGCGTGAGCAGCGTGAGCCCCTCCTGGGTGATCTCCACGCCCACCACCTGGTCCTTGTCCACCAGCGTGATGCCCTTGACCCCGCGGGCCACGCGGCCCATCTCCCGGGCCTGCGCGGCCTCGAAGTGGATGGACTTGCCGTCCGCCGTGGCCAGCAGCACCGACCCCGTCTCCTCCTCCAGCAGCCGCACCGTGAGCAGCTGATCGTCGTCCTTGAGGTTGCAGGCGATGATCCCGCTGGTGCGGATGTTCTGGTACTCGCTCAGCTTGGTCCGCTTGATCATGCCGCCCTTCGTGATCATCACGAGGCTGCGATCATCGAACTCACGGATGTCCAGGACGGTGGCGACCTTCTCGTCCTTGTCCAGGGAGATGAGGTTGACGATGGGCCGACCGCGGGCCGACCGACCGCCCTCGGGCACCTGGTACACGGGCATCAGGTAGACCCGGCCCATGGTCGTGAAGATCATCAGCTGGTCGTGGGTCCGCGCCACGAAGAGGTCCCGCACGAAGTCCTCGTCGCGCGTGGCCATGCCCCGCTTGCCGGTGCCGCCGCGGCGCTGGGCGTCGTACTCACGCAGCACCGTGCGCTTGACGTAACCCAGGTGGCTGAAGGTCACCACCACATCCTCGTCGGCGATGAGGTCCTCGATGCTCAGCTCGCCCGTGGCGTGCACGATCTGCGTGCGGCGCTCGTCGGCGTAGCGGGAGCGAATCTCCAGCAGCTCGTCCTTGATGACCTGCATCACCATGGCTTCGGAGCCCAGGATGTTGCGCAGCCGCTCGATGGTCTTGAGGACCTCCGCGTACTCGGCCTCCAGCTTGTCCCGCTCCAGGCCCGTGAGCCGCGCCAGC
>CALCXL010000401.1 GCA_937907595.1 uncultured Pseudomonadota bacterium | reverse complement strand
CAGTGTTGTGCGGGAGGCGCTGGAGCTAGCGACGCGGCTGCAGCTGGTGGCGACGGGGCCGAAGGCACAGCAGAAGCGGCCGGTCGGCGCGGGAGCGCGTGCGTTTAGCCGCAGCGGGGCGGGGCGGGGGGCGGGGAGCGGGCGGAGGGAGGGCGGAGGGCGCGTCGGAGACCAGCCCCCCGGGCAGGGGACCCTCTCCGGTCAGGCCCCGTCGGGCGACGTCGCCGGGGGCCGCGGCGTCCAGGGAGAAGTCCGGCGGCAGGGCGGCCGGCTCCCCCGAGCGCTCCCCCCCCAGCGCGCCCAAGGGCGGGGCGCCGGGGCCGAAGTCCCCCCCGAAGTCCCCCCCGAACTCCGCGCCCAGGTCCGACGAGGGCGCCAGGGGCACGGCGCTGCCGGGCTTGGACAGCAGGCTGCGGCCGCCGGGCGTGGGCGGGAGCCCCGCGGCCCCGCCGTCCGGGGGGGCCACCGCGCCCAGGCCGCCGAACTGATCGAGCAGGTTCGGGTCCCCCGGCAGGCTGGACTGCGACCCGTCGAAGTCCATGGAGTAGTCGAGGGACGGCGCGAACACGTCGTCGAAGTCCCCGTCCAGGGGCGCCATGGCCCCCGACTCGATGGGTGACAGCTCCGACGGGGCGTCGAACTCCTCCCCCGGCTGGATGGTCTGGGCGCGCACGTCAACGGGCTCGGCGGGCTGCTTGATCCGGGCCGCCGCCGCGCGGAGGTTCTGCACGAAGTCGCCGCCGAACTCCCCCGTCTTGGTCGACGGCATGTCGGCCATCACCTCGCGCAGCCAGTCGCCGATCTTGGGGCCCGGCTTGAGGGTGCGGCTGATCTCCTCCAGGTCGTCGGCCACCTCCCGGGCGGTCTGGTACCGGTCCTCCACCTCCGGGGCCATGCAGCGCGCCATCACCCGGGCCAGATCCGGCGAGATCGCCGCCATCTTGGCCTGGGCGTCCTCCGTGTCCCCGTCCAGCACCCGGCGCATCACGGCGAACATGTTGTCGCCGGGGAACGCCATCTTCAGGGTGACCAGCTCGTACAGGATCGCGCCCAGGGCGAAGAGGTCCGAGCGGCGATCCAGGACCTCGCCGGCCACCTGCTCGGGCGACATGTAGGCCGGGGTGCCGCGGGTGAAGCCCACCGCCGTCTTCTTGACGTTGGTGGCGGCCTTCGCGGTGCCGAAGTCGGCGATCTTCACCTCCCCCTGCCGGCTGACCATCACGTTCCCGGGCTTGAGGTCCCGGTGGATGATGTTGAGGGAGCTTCCGTCGCGGTCCGTGCGGTCGTGGGCGTAGTGCAGCCCCGCGCAGATCTCCCGCATGATCGTCAGCACGAGCGTGGGCGGCAGCATCGTCTTCTTGTTCTTGAGGACGGTGAGCACCTTCTCCAGGGCCCAGCCGTCGATGAACTCCATGGCGATGTAGAAGGTGCCGTCGACCTGCTCGAAGTCGTCGATCTCCACGATGTTGCGGTGCCGGAGCAAGCCGCCCAGCCGGGCCTCGTTGATCAGGGAGAGCGCGGCTTCCTCGTCCGCCGTGGCCTCCGGGTCGATGACCTTGAGGGCCACCTCCTTGCCGAAGCCCATCTGGCCGCCCCGCACCGCGCGGTACACGCGCGCCGTCCCGCCCTTTCCGAGCAGGTTGAGGATCTTGTACCGCCCGAAGGTCGGCAACTCCTCAGGGTTCGCCATGGATCCGGTCTGCGCTCCCTCGCTGTGGGCCCGGGCGTGGGGGGCGATCCGCTGACCGCTCTGTCCCCTCTGCGCTCGCTCCCCATCTCTTCAAGGATACCCGGGTGTAAGGTCCGCCGATGCCGACGAACTCAGATCCCGCGTCCTCCTGGCTCATCGACCGACTTGTGGCCGGAGGTGAGGGCTTTCTGCGCACCGAAGACGGTCGAGCCTGCTTTGTGCCCGGAGCTCTGCCCGGCGACCGCGTGCGGCCCCTGGAGATCGAGCGGCGCAAGCGCATGGTCCGGGTGCTCGACTTCGACCTGGCCGAGCCCTCCCCCGACCGCGTCGAGCCCCCCTGCCCCATCGCCGACCGCTGCGGCGGCTGCGACTGGATGAGCCTGAGCCGACCCGCGCAGCTTCGGGCGAAGGGCTCCATCCTGCAGGAGTGCCTGCGCCGGCAGGGCGGGGTCGAGGTGGAGGTCGGCCCGGCGAAGACCGCCGGCCCCGATCTGGGCTACCGGCACCGCGTCCGCCTACAGCGCCGGGGCGACGTCGTCGGCTTCTACGCCCGCGGCACCCGGGACCTGGTGCCCGTCACCTCCTGCGCCGTCGCCCACCCCGACATCAACGCCGCCCTGGCCCACCTGCCCGCCGAGGGCCCGTCGGAGCTCCGCGTGGGCGTGGACGGCGCCGGCGTGGACACGGTGCAGCGCCTGGAGCTGCCCGGCGCCTGGATCGACGTGCCGCCGGGCGCCTTCAGCCAGGTCAACCCGCACGTCAACGCCGCCCTGGTGCAGGCGCTCCTGGACGGCGTGGGCGACGCGCGGACCGCCTTCGACCTGCACTGCGGCGCCGGCAACTTCGCCCTGCCCCTGGCCGCCGCCGGGCTCTCGGTGAGGGGCTGCGACGTGGGCCAGGAGGGCGTCGACGCCGCCATGCGCTCCGCCGCCGCCCAGGGCCTGGACGTCGACCTGATCGTCGCCCCCGCCGCCGTCGCCTTGAAGCGCTGGCTGGAGGCCCCCGACCTGGTCGTCCTGGACCCGCCCCGCACCGGCTGCCGCGAGCTCATCGCCCCCCTGCTGGCCCTGCAGCCCGCGCGCATCGCCATGATCTCCTGC
>CALCXL010000400.1 GCA_937907595.1 uncultured Pseudomonadota bacterium | reverse complement strand
CGCCGCATCCAGCCCGCGGTGCGCGCTCCCAGGGGGCGGGTCAGTAGGAGATCGAGTCCAGGAACGCGGCGCCGGGCCCGTGGGCATCGAAGGCGTCGAGCACGTCCTGGCCGGGGCTGCGTCCGGCCTCCACCCGGGTGCGAAGCGCGTCCAGGGCGCTCGCGCTCTCCCCCTGCCGCTCCAACCCCTCGCCCGCGATGCTCAGGACCCGAGCGGACAGCGCGCAGAGATCGCGGTCCGCCAGCCCAGACGTGATGGCGGCGTCCTGCAGTCGCTGGCGCTGGTCGGGGTCGATGTCCGCGGCGAGGGCGTGACTCTGGGCCAGCGCGTCGGCGTCGTAGAACAGCCCCTTCCAGAGGGCCACCGCCGCCACCAGGCCCTCGAGCGGGCCGTTCTCCATGCTGCGCACCTCCACGAAGTGCTTGACCCGGGCCTCGGGGAACACGGAGGTGAGGTGCGTCTCCCAGGCGGACTCGTCGGGGTAGCCGCCATCGATGCCCTCGCGCATCCAGGCGCCGAAGGACCGGCCCAGGCCCGGGCGGTACCGCCCGTCGCGCCAGTAGAACATCATCGGCACGTCCAGGATCCAGTCGACGTAGGCCGCGAAGGAGAAGGTCCGGCCCGTCAAGCCCGCCAACAGCCCGGTGCGCGCCGGGTCCGTCGCTTGCCAGCAGCGCCCGCGGTGGCTCATGACCCCAGCCGGGCGGCCCGACACCAGGGGGGAGTTGGCGGTCAGGGCCATGGCCACGGGGGCCAGACCCAGGGCCACGTCCAGCTTCTGTCCGCAGTCCGCCTCGGAGTCGAAGTCCGCGGTGACCTGCAGCGACGTCGTGCCCTTCATCATCCCGTGGGCCAGCGCTCCGCGCTCCGCCAGGTAGGGGCCCATGATCCCGTAGCGGCCCTTGGGCACGAAGCCGATCTCCTGGACGTCCTGCAGGGGAGGGTAGGCGGTCTGCAGCGCCCGCTGACCCGGCTGCAGGTGGGCCCGCAGCTCCGCCCAGTGCGCCTCCAGGGCGTCGCGGGCCTCCGCCACCGTCGCCTTGGGCGGGCAGCTGTATTCGAACTGCCCGCCGGGCTCCAGCGTGATCGCCTCTCCGTCGCGGGACAGCGCCACCGGGTTGTCTCCCTCGTACTCAGCCGTCCACCCGCAGTCCCGGCTCAGGGTGAGCAGCAGGTCGCGGATGCCTCCCGGCCCGAAGAACGGCAGCCGTCGCCCCTCGGGGTCGACCAGCTCCTTCTCCCACTCCAATCCCAGGCGCCAGCGCGAGGCCGGCTTGCAGCCCGCCTCCATCCACGCCACCAGATCCTGCCGCTGCAATCGACGCATCGGAGCTTTGTAGCAGCCCTCCGCTGGCCCCGCGCGGTCCGGTGGCCCCGCGCTCGTCTCGACACCCGCCGCAGGCTGGTAGGATCGTGCGAACGGCCTCGGGAGGGGCCCGGGGGTAGCTGATGGCGAAGAGCAACAGAGGGCTCGTCGTGAGTCCCGATCCGGGATTCGTAAACCAGGCGCGCGGCGCGCTTCGGCGAGAAGGCGCACGCATCGACACCGTCTCCACCGCGGAGGAAGCGCTCGGCGTGGTCGTCGCGCAGGGCGCGCGGATCGTCGTGGCGGAGGCCGATCTGCCCGGGGCCAGCGGCTACCAGCTGTGCATGGACCTCAAGGCGCTGGACGATCCACCGCTGGTGGTCCTCGTGCACCTGGGCTCGGACACCCGAGCGGCCCGCCGCTCCCAGGAGGCCGGGGCGGACGAGACCCTGCGCCGCCCCTTCGCGGCCAGCCACCTGGTGGCCCGCGTGCGCGCGCTCGTGGACGACGCGTTCTTTCGGGCGTCGGGGGAGATCGAGCGCGAACCGGAGGCCGACCGCTCGGCCATGTCCCTGGTCGAGCCGGCCAGCGGCCTGTTCGGATACGCCGGGAGCGATCCCGAGGCCAGCGCCTGGGCCGAGGACGTCGTCTCTGGCGTCCTCGTCGACATCGAGAGCGGGAGCACCCAGGAGCTCCCCGCCATCGCCCTGGAGCTCTTCGACGAGGATCACCCGGTCTCCGTGCCCGTGGACGCCAACACCACGGCGCACTTCCGTCCGGTGACCAGCGACTCCGCGCCGCAGCTTCGCGAGGTCGATGTGCAGCGCCTGGTCCAGGTGGAGCTCCAGGAGTTCGCTTCGCCCGGGGGCGCCCTGGCCACCGCGATCCAGGCCTCGGTGCAGAGCGCGGTGGCGGACGCCATGCGGAGCGTCCTGCCAGCGGTCGCTGCAGAGGTGGCTCGCCGGGTCCAGGAAGAGCAGGACTGAGTGATCGCGCCGCCGCCGGCCGCAGAGGTCGATCGAGCCATCCGGCGCGCGCTGGAGGAGGATCTGGGGGCGGCCGGTGACGTGACCACGGCCGCGGTCGTTGATCCCGCCGTGCGCGGGGAGGGGAGGGTGCTCGCGCGCCACGCCCTGGTGGTCTGCGGCCTGGACGTCGCCCGCGCCGCC
>CALCXL010000399.1 GCA_937907595.1 uncultured Pseudomonadota bacterium | reverse complement strand
CGGCGTCGTCGTCGTCCGTGGAGTCGTCGTCGTCGTCCGCCGTGTCGTCGTCGTCCACCGTGTCGTCGTCGTCGTCGACCGTGTCGTCGTCGTCGCCCGTGGAGTCGTCGTCGTCCCCGGTGGCGTCGTCGTCGTCGTTCACCGAGGAGTCGTCGTCGTCGTCCACCGTGTCGTCGTCGTCCACCGTGTCGTCGTCGTCCACCGCGGTGTCGTCGTCGTCGGCCGACGAGTCGTCGTCGTCCGCGGTGGGGCACCCGGCGAGGGTGAAGAGGAAGATCAACGAAAGCAGGAACGTAATGGCGCGGGTCATGCGAGCGATCCCAGCTTGACCGAGGCCCCGCGTCAAGCGCCGGCCCCAGGTTGCCCGGCTGCGCGACGCCACGCCTCACCCAGGCGGCGGCCCGCGATGCGCTCGTCGAAGTGCTCGACAGCGGCCTGACGAGCGCCTCGGCCCAGGCGGTTGCGCAGGTGTGGATCGACCAGCAGCTCCCCGATCGCCGCGCTCAGGGCGGCGGGATCCCGCGGAGGGACCAGCAGGCCGGTCCGCCCGGGGTCGATCGCGTCGCGCATGCCGTCGGTGCGGGTGGCGACGCAGGCCAGACCGCAGGACATCGCCTCCAGCAGGGCCAGGGGGAGCCCCTCGGCGCGGCTGGGCAGGACGAAGATGTCCGCGTCCTGCAGCGCCTCCAGGGTCGCCGCCTCGTCCAGCAGACCGAGCAGCTCGACCTGGGGCCAGGGCTCGAAGGCGGCGGCCAGAGTTTGCGCCCCCGGACCGGCCAGCCGCGCGCGCCAGGGGCGGTCGGGCAGGGTCTCCAGCGCCGCCCGCAGGTCGCGCCAGCCCTTTCGCTCCTCGGCCCCGCCCAGGTAGAGGATCGTGGGGGGCCCGCCCGCCGGCCCCAGGGGCAGGAACCGGTCCACCGGCACGCCGTTCGGCACCCGCAGCACGCGCCCCGGCGCCAGGGGCTCCAGCAGCTCCTGCTGGGCCGCGGAGAGGACCACCACGCAGGCCGACGCCCGCGCCAGCGCCCGCAGCATCCCCCGTCGGGGCCCCCGGGTCGCCAGGCCGTCCGCCCCGGGGAAGTGGCAGTGCGTGACCACCGGCACGCCCGCGGCCCGGAGCACCGCGGTCAACGCCAGCTTGCGGGGCAAGGAGGCTCCCCCGCCCAGGTGCACGTGGGCGACGTGGGGACGAAAGGAGCGGATCAACGCGGGCAGCTGAGCGGCCGCGCCGGCGGCGGCGAGGAGCTTCTGGCGCCGCCCGGCCGGCGAGCTGGTCGCCAGATGCTCGAGCACCACGCCGTCGGGCGGCGACTCCAGCAGCCGGCGCGCCACCACGGCCACGCCCCCCGGCGCGTCCAGGGCCGGACCGAGCATCAGGACCCGCAGTTCGGTGGCCGCCATGCCTGCCTCCGCCGGGCCGCCCTCCAGCGGTCCGCGCGCCCGGACCCTATCATCGCGCCCCCCGGCCGGCCGATCAGGCAGTTGCGCTTCGCTCCCATTCGCCCGAGAACGGGTTCCATGGCTCACGAACACACGTCGTCCTCGCCCCAGACGCCCCGCGGCCTGGCCCCCTGGTTGGGGGTCTTCAGCTACTCCGGACGGGCGGTGGGCCTGGTGTGGACGACCAGCCGCGGCATGCTGGTGGCCTTCGCCATCACCACCCTGGTCGGGGGCGTCCTGCCCGCGGGCGTGGCCTGGGCCGGCAAGCTGATCGTGGATGGGGTGCTGAAGGCCCAGGCCAGCGGCGCGGCGGAGGACGTGCGCGCGGCCCTGCTCTTCGTGGGGTTGGAGGCCGTGCTGCTCATCGCCGTCGCCGGAGCCCGCCAGGTCTCGTCGGCCACCCAGTCGCTGCTCCGGGCGCTGCTGGGGCTGCGGGTCAACGTCATGATCCTGCAGAAGGCGCTGGAGCTGGACCTCACCCACTTCGAGGACTCGGAGGTCTACGACCAGATGACGCGGGCCCGCCGGGAGGCCTCGTCGCGGCCCCTGAGCCTGGTCAACCGCACCTTCGGCCTGCTGCAGAACCTCATCTCCCTGGCCACCTACGCGGCCCTCCTCTTCTCCTTCTCCACCTGGGCCGTCCTGGCCCTGGTGCTCGCGGCCATTCCCTCCTTCCTGGCAGAGACGAAGTTCGCGGGGGAGGCCTTCCGGCTGTTCAAGTGGCGCACGCCGGAGACCCGCAAGCAGATGTACCTGGAGGCCGTGCTCGCCCGGGAGGACTACGCCAAGGAGGTCAAGCTCTTCGGCCTGGGGCCCCTCCTGCTGCAGCGCTACCGCGACATCTTCGACACGCTCTACAAGGAGGACCGCGGGCTGACGCTGCGCCGCCACGTCTGGGGCTACCTGCTGGGCCTGTTGAGCACCGCGGCCTTCTACGGCGCCTACGCCTGGATCGCCTGGTCGGCCATCCAGGGCCGCATCAGCCTGGGCGAGATGACGATGTACCTGCTGGTGTTCAAGCAGGGGCAGAGCAGCTTCACCCAGGTCCTGACGTCCATCGGCGGCATGTACGAGGACAACCTCTACCTGTCCAACCTCTACGACTTCCTGGAGATCGAGGTGCCCGACGA
>CALCXL010000398.1 GCA_937907595.1 uncultured Pseudomonadota bacterium | reverse complement strand
AAGTATCGAATTGATAAGAAGCACGGTGGGCGCATGCCGTGGTCGACCGTGCCCCGGCCCGGGCCTCCGGTGTTGCGGCCCGACGACCGATCGGGTGCCCCCTCCGGTTCTCTCTGGTATCTTGCCGCGCCCCGCCCCGCGCCGCGCAGCTCCGCGCACGGGCGGGGAAGGCGCAGCACGAATCGGGGGTTCAGCCCCGCGTCGACCAGCCTTCGCACCAAGCCCAAGGATTCTTCTTGATGTCCATGACCCGCACCCTGCTCTGTTCCCTGCCCCTGGCCGCGCTCCTGGCGCTGCCGGCGTGCAGCGGTGGCACCTCCACCACGGCCGCGCCCGCCGCAGCCCACACCTCTGCTGCGCCCGCCACGGCGGCTTCGGCGGGGGCGAACTCCGGCAAGCTGGCCGCGAAGATCGGTCGGGCGGAGATCACGGTGGCGGAGCTCGATCGCCGCGCCGCCGGCAAGCTCGTGCGCCTGAAGACGCAGGAGTACGAGATCCGCAAGCAGACGCTGGACGAGCTCATCGACGAGCAGCTCCTCTCCGAGGAAGCCACCAAGCAGGGCATCACCCGCGACGAGCTGGAGGCCAAGGAGATCGCCGCCAAGGCCGTGGAGCCGTCCGACGAGGAGGCCAAGGCCTACTTCGACAAGAACCCGCCCCGCGGCGGCGTCGAGTTCGACAAGGTCAAGGACCGGGTCAAGGCGTTCATGAAGCGCCAGGCCGAGCAGGACGCCCGCACGGCCCTCATCTCCGGCCTGCGTGAGGGCGCCGGGGTGGAGGTGCTCCTGGAGCCCCTGCGCTTCGACGTGAGCATGGACAACGACCCGACCTACGGGAACAAGGACGCGCCGATCACCATCGTCGAGTTCTCCGACTTCCAGTGCCCCTACTGCTCGCGCGTCAACGACGCCCTCACGCAGGTCAAGGAAGCCTACGGCGACAAGATCAGCCTGACCTTCCGCGACTTCCCCCTGCCGATGCACCCCGAGGCGCCGAAGGCCGGTGAGGCCTCCCACTGCGCGGACGAGCAGGGCAAGTTCTGGGAGTACCACGACAAGCTCTTCGAGAACCAGCGCGCGCTCAAGGACGAGGACCTGAAGTCCTACGCCGGGACCCTGGGCCTGGACGCCGCCGCGTTCGCCACCTGCCTGGACAGCGGCAAGTACGCCGAGGACATCGAGAAGGACAAGGCCGACGGCGAGATGGCCGGCGTCTCGGGCACGCCCGCCTTCTTCATCAACGGTGTGTTCCTCAACGGCGCCCGCCCCTTCGAGCAGTTCAAGGAGGTCATCGACGCCGAGTTGAAGGCCAAGGGCCTCCTCTAGCGCAGGAACCTGCGCCCCTTCCGGCCCCCGCTGGAGCCATGTCGGACGAAGAACCAAGGACGGTCATTGTCGACGGCAAGAAGAAGAAGGCCGGCGACGAACGACTAAGCGCCACCATCACCGTCCTGGAAGGGCCGGAGATCGGTGCGTTCTTCGCTCTGGATCCCGGCCGGCGGGCGCACCGCATCGGCCGGGCTGAGGACGCCGACGTCCGCATCAACGCCCCGTCGGTGTCCCGGTACCACGCCATCTGCGTGGTGAAGTCCCGGGACGGGCACATCGCCACCAAGATCAGCGACAACGGCAGCACCAACGGCGTGCTGATCAACGGCAACCCCACGGGCGAGGGGTGGCTGATCGCCGGGGACAAGATCCGGCTGGGCGACGTCCTGCTGCGCTTCCAGTGGATGCCGGAGGACGAGGCGCGCTACCACAGCGACGTCAGCGACCGCATCCGGGCCGCCGAGCGCGACCACCTGACGGGGCTGAACACCCGCGCGTGGGTGGCCGAGCGCTTGCCGACGGTCCTGGCCGACGCGACCCGCCGGCAAGTCCCCGTCAGCCTTTTCCTCATGGATCTGGACCACTTCAAGGACATCAACGACACCCACGGCCACCTGGTCGGGGACACGGTGCTGGCCCGCGTGGGGGCGGAGCTCACGGCCCAGCTGGGCCCGCGGGAGCACGGCGTGCGCTACGGCGGGGAGGAGTTCCTTGTCGTCCTGCCCGAGCAGGATCGGGCCGCCGCCGCGGAGGTGGCCGAGCGCTGCCGCGCCCTGCTGGAGGCGACGGATCTGAGCGGCGTGGCGCCCGGCCTGCAGATCACCGCGTCCTTCGGCGTGGCCGAGCGGGGACCGCAGGAGCCCGTGGACGCCTGGCTGGCCCGGGCGGACGACGCGCTGTACGGCGCCAAGGGAGCCGGTCGGAACCAGGTGGTGGTGGCCCCCCCCCGCGACTCCGACGGGCCCGACGTGCAGCCCTGGCGCAGCCTGCCGCCTGAGGACTGACGGGATCGGCGACGTCTCGCCGTCGGCTTCCGATCAGGTCCGTTCGAAGAAGGCCAGCCACTCCACGTGCGGGGTCTGCGGCAGCATGTCGGCGGGCACCAGGCGGCGAACGCGGTAGCCGGCGGCCAGAATCGCCGCGGAGTCCCGGGCCAGGGACGGGCCGTGGCATGCGACGTAGACGATGTGGGTCGGGGCCAGCGCCAGGACTGCGGCCAGGGCCGCGGCCTTCAGTCCCGAGCGCGGAGGATCCAGCAGCACGACGTCGGGGGACGCGGGGAGCTCCGGGGCGCAGGACTCCGGGCTGCCCTCCAGCCAGGTGGCGTCGATGCCCAGGCGGCGGGCGTCCTTTCCGGCGGAGGCGAGCGCGCGCCCGTCCCGCTCGACGCCGATCACACGCAGGTCCGGGCGCCCGGCGGCCAGGGAGATGCCGAGGGCCCCGCCTCCGCAGTACAGGTCGAGCAGCACGCCCCGGTCGGGGAGCTCGTGGCGCAGCAGGCCAACCATGCCCTCGAGCACGTCGGGGTTCACCTGGAAGAAGGCGAGGGGACGCAGGGTCAGCTCCACCCCCGCGATCTCCTCGCGCAGGGTGCCGGCGCCGGCCAGTCGCTCGGTGGGCTCCGGGCCCTCCACGCGATCGCCCGGGGCACCGAAGGCCTGGAAGTGCACGCCGTCGACGCCGTCGCCCACGGCATCGGCAAGGGCCTCCTCCAACCAGGGCCGGGCCGATTCGGACCAGCCCACCGCCGTCAGCAGCACCTGGCCGCCGCGGTTTCCCCGCAAGACCAGGCTGCGCAGGGCGTTGTCGGCGCCGGGATCCCCCGGAGGCTGCACCCCGCCGCGGCCTTCGCTGAGCACCGGATCCAGCCGCTTGTGCGCCGCTCCGGCCGCGCGGAGCAGGGACGGCGCCAGCACCGAGCAGCCGGCGTGATCCACCACCTCGTGGGTGCCGCGCGCGAAGCCGCCGAGCTTGAGGCGGCGCCCCCAGTCCGGCAGCAACGCCCCTTTGTGCCGGTAGCCCAGGTCGCGGGGGGACCGGATCCAGGCGTCGGGTTCAGACAGGGTCGACGCCAGGGCCGCGGGCAGGGAGCCCAGGCCGGAGCTGATCTTCGCGGCGAACTGGCCCTCGCCCGAGACGATCAGCGGGCACCCGCCGCAGCGCACGTGCACCGAACAGGGGGACTTGCGCCGCTGGACGGCTCCGTCGGCGAGGGTGCGCACCCGGTGGCCGAAGAGCACCGGCGCGCCGCGGCTGACCGCATCGACGCGAACCACCGCGCGCTCGCCGGGCAGGGCGCCGGCCGCGCGGAGCTCCCAGCCGTCGACGTCGCTGCGGGCGCAGCCGGTGTTGTCCCAGGGGCCGGCGAGGACCTCCAACTCATCGCCTACGCGGGCGGGGGGGCTTCTCTTCAAGGGGTCTCCTTTGGGGCGGAGGCTGGGCGGCGCAAGAACCCTGTGAACTCCGCGGTTTGCGCGGGTTGACGCGGGGGTGCTGGACCTCTATCCTCGCGCGCGGGCTGACGGTAGGGTCCCGGCCATGTGGTCGGGACTTGTCGTTTCTGGGGTTTGAATGCTCCACGCGCCCATCGATCGAGAGGGTACATGGCTTCGGAAGACGCGATCGAGATGGAAGGCACCGTGAAGGAGGTGTTCCCTGGGGGAACCTTCCGTGTGGTCACCGACAACGACCACGAGATCCTTGCCCACCTGGGCGGCAAGATGCGGAAATACCGCATTCGTGTGCTGCGCGGTGACCGGGTCATCGTCGCTGTGTCCCCCTACGACCTGACCCGCGGTCGCATCACCTACCGCCAGCGCTGACCCCCCTTGCTCCACACCGCGCCCTCAAGCGGCGCGGGAGGCCTCTATGACTGCCAAGCTGTTCGTGGGCAACCTGCCCTACTCCTGCGCGGACGAAGATCTGCGCGCCCTCTTTGAGTCCTGCGGCGCTGAGCCCGTGGACGTCCGGGTCATCATGGACCGCGCCACGGGACTGTCCCGCGGCTTCGGCTTCGTGGAGATGGCCACCTACGACGAGGCCGTGCAGGTCCGCACGTCGCTGTCGGGCGCCAGCCTGGGCGACCGGAACCTGGTCATCGACCTCGCCAAGCCCGGCCGCGCCGGCGCCAAGCCCACGCGCGGCTGACCGGGGGGTCGGCTCCGGCCGGCGCTCTTGAGCCGACTCAACGGCTCGTGGTGAAGCTCCAGGATTCTTCCAGGGGCACGCCATCCAGATCCAGCACCATCGTCGCGGTGTACGTCGTTCCCGGAGCCAGGGGCTCGTGGGGCAGGATGGCCACCGTGCGCATCAGCACATCGTCCGACGCGGGCTCCAGGATCAAGGCCGGCACGTCGCCGTCGGGCCCCTCCAGCCGCGTCGCGGCGTGGTCCACGGCGACTGAGTAGGGGTTGCCGCCGCTGCCGGCCGCCTCCACCAGCATCGACAGGGTGACCGGGTAGCCGACCACGCCCCGGTCCGGGTCCGGATCGGGGCTCTCCACGTCGGTGTCGAAGGACGTGGGCACACCGCGCTGGTCTTCGCCGGGGTAGGCCGCGACCTCCAGCGCGTTGCCTTCCCAGGGCGCGACGACCTCCATCACGTCGAAGACGTCCGCGGATCCAAAGCCGACGCCGTCCAGTCGCGGCAGGACCAGCGGCGGGCGGTGGTAAACGGAGTCGATCCAGGCGTCCACGGACACCGCGGGATCCGCGCCGTCGGAGTGGTAGCTGACGACCTCCAGCAGCGCTTCGTTGAGGGGATCCAGGTCGACACCCGCGGCGAGGGCCCGGGACGCTGCGTCGCTCCCGGTGAACAGCGGATGGTCGGGCTGCCCCTGGACGTGGCCGTACTCGCCGGTGGCGGCGACGTAGTCGGCGTGGGCCTGCGCGGCGGCGCTGAGCTGGGCGTCCAGGAAGGCGGGGGCCAGGCCCATGAGGTTGCGGTGGCAGTTCAGGCGCTCCACCCCCTCACGCTGCACCGTCGAGGCCGCCGGATCACCCTGCGCGGGGGGCGCGATGCAGGTCATGGGGCGCAGGCGCGGCGCATCCACCCCCGGCGCGAGCCCGTCAGGGTCCGGGTCCTCGCCCCCGCTCACGCCGCAGCCCGTGGCCACCAGGAGCAGCGCGACGATCGACAGGCTCTGCATCATGTGTTCCCCCAACCCAGGTTCCCAGACTTCATCGGCAGGATCCAGGGCTCTCTTGACCCAGAAGTGACTTCGCAGCGGTCTCAGACGGGGCTCTGGCGGAGTCCGGGCTCGCCGTCGTACAGCAGCGTAGCGGCGAGGCCGCTGGCTTCGCCTTCGTGGGGCAGCCGCAGCACGAAGTCCCGGGGGTGGGTCTCCGGGTCATCGTGGGGCGTGGCGGGCACCGGCGCGCCGTCGCCCAGCTGCCCGGCCAGCAGGGCGACATCGCAGCCCGGCGCGGCCTTTCCCGCCACCCTCCAGCCGCCGACCCCGGCCTCCCCGGGCTCCCAGGCGCCGATCGTCGCCCACCAGGCCCCGAACACCAACGACAGGCCGCAGCGGCGCCCTTCGACGGCGACGCCCAGGCCGAGGGTGTTCCAGGCGGGGTCCACGGCCCGGGCGACGGCCTCGGACCACCCGGGGGTGCGGCGCAGGCCCGATAGCAGGGACTCCTCGGTGCTGGGCGCGTCCGGATCGAGCAGGCGGTCGAACTCCCACAACCGGCCGACGTAGCCGGGGTGCAGGCGGTGGCGCCGGTCGCCCAGGTCCAGGCCCTCGGGGTCCCGCTCGTCCTCGTAGCCGCGCGCCGCCATGTCGAACGCGTGGTGGGACGCCAGCTCCTCGGTGGCGGGGGACTCCAGCAAAGGGGGGAGGCCGGCGTCGCTGCGGGCCTGCTCCAGCTCGCGTCGCAAGGCGCTGGCCACGGCCACCGCGTCGGGGCCCAGCCAGACGGGCCGGCGCTCGGGCACGGGGCTGTCCTCCCCCCAACGCGCCGTCCTCAGCGCGATCCACACCACGCCGGCCAGCAAGAGGGCGGCCACGATCAGACCCAAGGTGACGTTCATCTGCGCTCTCCAGTCGATGCCCTGACCGCAGGCGGGCAGTTCTGTGCCCCGCGCTGGTAGACTCTGCACCGCCCGGGTGACGCTCGGACGGGATGGCAGCCAGGATGACCGACGCAGACTACCCCGCGACTCGGGTCGAGGAGTCCGGCACGCCCTGCATCGCGCTATCGCGCCTGCCGGAGCTGCCGGTCCGTGTTCTGGTTCTGGGTCCGGCGGTGGACACCGAGCGCCCGCTGGGCCCCCGGCTGGAGCACCTCGCTTCCGACCTGGGCGCCGGCGACGGGCTCCAGGTGGTCGCCGGCGACCTCGGCACCTGGCAGGATCCGCTGGAAGGGGTGCCCGCAGGCCGCTTCGACGTTGTGATCCTGCGCGCGGCCCCCGTGCCCGGCGGCGACGGGGACCCCGAGCACGCCCCCCCCTGGCTGGTCGAGAGCATGGCCGCCGCCCTCGCGGTCTCCAGCACGCGGGTCTGGCTGGTCACGCCCTCGCCTACCCGCTCTGCCGAGGAGGGGGCCCGCCGCGAGGATCTGGCCCGCCGGGTGGTGCGCGCAGGGGGACCGCCAGCCGTGGTGCTGCCTGGGGACTGGCTGGACCAGGATCCCGCCACGTTCCTCGAGGCGACGGTCGAGCACCTGCTGCACGACGCCCCCCTGGGCACCGCTGTGGAGCGCGCCACCGCCGATCGCCTCCCCGCTCCCTTGCTGCTGAGGCCGCAGGGGCGGAGGTTGGGGCTGGATCTCGCGCGGCTGCTGGAGAGCCACCGCACCGCGATCGAGGAGCAGGTCAGCCGACTGCGCTCCTTCGAGCGCGAGTTCGAGGCCACCCGCACGGCGTCGGGCATGCACCCGGCGTTCGAGGCCCTCAACGAGCGGCTCCAGGCGCGCGGGGAAGCCCTGGTCCAGGTGAAGGAGTCCTGCGAGGAGATCAACCGCGATCGGGACCCTGCCGGGTGGAGTCGCCTGGGCAACAGCATCGCCCGCCTGAGCGCCTTGACCGCCGAGGAGGAGGCCGACCGCGCCGCCCTCCGGGCCACCGCCATGCGGGTCGCGGAGCAGGGGGGGTGAGGACCAGGATCGCGCCCTTGGGGGCGCTCGTGCTGCTCGCGCTGCAGGCCCAGGCCGGGTCGGGGGAGCGGGTCGGCCTCCGGTACGAGTACTCCGCGTTGCCCAGCGGCGGGTCGGCCCACCTGCTGACGGTCGATCTGAGGGACGTGGAGATGCGGCTGCTCGACGCCCGCGACCTGGGCGCCACCGCCCTGACCGCCCGTGAGTTCCAGGCCCGGACCGGCGCCACCGCCGTCGTCAACGGGCCCTTCTTCGACCTGGACGGCAGCCCCATGGGGCTGCTGGTGGTGGATGGCGAGAAGCGCGAATCGCTCCGGCCCGTCGACTGGGGGGTATTCGCCCTGGACGCCGCAGGGCCCTCGATCGTGCACACCCGGGACTGGGCCCAGCGCGAGGGCGTGAAGCAGGCGTTCCAGGTGGGGCCGCGGCTGGTGGCCGAAGGGGAGCCCCTCGCCCTGAAGAAGCAGAGCGCCCGCCGCACCACGCTCTGCGTGCTCGATGGCCGGCGGCTGCAGGTGGCGGTGGTGGATCAGCAGGTGGAGGCCAACCGGTTGGCCAGCTTCCTGTCGGCGCAGGGCTGCATCGACGCCCTGGCCCTGGACGGCGGCGGCTCCAGCCAGCTGTACCTGGAGCGCGCGGGCGTGGAGGTGGACGTCGCAGGGGACGACCCGATCCCCGTGGCCTTGGGCTTCTTCGCCCGGGGCACCGCGGAGATCCGCGGGCGGAGGGGCTGCGGGTGCTCCTGAGCCAGGACCTTCGGGGCCAGGTGCTGGCCGACCGCTATCGGGTGCTCAGCCCGCTGGGGGAGGGCGCCATGGGCCAGGTGTGGCGCGCGCGGCAGCTCCAGCTGGAGCGCGACGTGGCCCTGAAGGTGCTGCAGACCCAGGGCCCGGTCCAGTCCCGCGCCCGGCGGCGACTGCACCGCGAGGCGCGGCTGGTGGCCCGGCTCAACCACCCCAACGTGGTCCAGGTCTTCGACTACGGGGAGACCGACGGAGGCGCGCCCTACCTGGTGATGGAGCTGGTGGACGGCTGTGTGGCCACCGAGCGCATGGTGCGCGCCCGCTCCGTGGAGGAGATCGTGGCGGCGGCGTCGGGGGTGCTGCGGGCGCTCGAGGCGGCCCACGAGCGCGGCGTGCTGCACCGCGATCTGAAGCCCGCCAACATGATGCTGCGGGGCGACGACCCCGCGGCGCTGGTGCTCCTGGACTTCGGGATCGCCGCCATCCTTCACGAGGAGACGGCCACCGACGGCGGCGAGCAGATCGCCGGCGAGTCCCGCTTGACCCGCGAGGGCGCCGTGGTGGGCACGCCGCTGTACATGTCGCCCGAGCAGGCTCGTGGGCTGCGCGCCACGGAGCGCTCCGACCTCTACGCCGTCGGCGTCATCCTCTACGAGTGGCTGACCGGCCGACCGCCGTTCGTGGGGGCCGCCGAGCGGGTCATGCGCGCGCACGTATTCAACCCCCCGGCCCAGATGGTCGCGCGCGAGGGGATCCGGCTGACGCCGGCGATGGTCGAGGTCGTGGGGAGGGCGCTGGCGAAGTCCCCCGAGGACCGCTTCGCCTCCGCGGCGGACATGCGGCGAGCCCTGGAAGCCGCGGTGGCTTCGGCGTCGGATGCGTCCGCCGAGGGTCCCGCCCTCACGGAGCCCCCGCGGGCCGCGGCCACGGTGCTGCTGTCCCAGCCCTCCGGCGGTCGCGCCGACGTCGCCGACGCCCTGGGCTCCCTGGGCCGCGCCCCCTTCGTAGCCCGCGCCCGGGCCCTGGCCTGGACGGCCGAGCGCCTGGCCGTGGCCTTGAGCGGTCGTGGAGGTCTGCTGCTCATCGAGGGAGACGAGGGCGTCGGCAAGACGCGCCTGATCGACGAGGCCCTGGGACGCCTTGACCCCTCCATCGAGCCCCTGCTGGGTCGGGCGGCGCTCAGCCCCGCCGGCGGGCCCCCCCTGCACCTGGTGCGCGCAGCGTTGGCCGACGCGCTGGGCGCGCGGGGGCTGGACGACGGGGCGCTGCAGCGTCGATTGACCGGCCTGCTCGGGGCCGAGGCCGCGGAGTTCGCGTCCTGGCTGGGCGACCGCGGCGGCGGCGGCTCGCGCGGGCTGGCGGGGGACGACGAAGGCTGGTCCGATCACCACCGGGGCGACCGGGTGCTGCGCAGCCTCGCGGCTCGGCGGCCCCTGGTGCTGGTGCTCGACGACGCGCAGTGGGCCGATCCCGCGACCGCGGACTTCCTGGTTCGCCAGGCCGGCGTGCTGCGGCACGAGGCCCTGCCGGTGGCGTTGGTGGTGTGCCGCCACCGCGCCCCGGGCCCGGATCCGCTGGGAGACCTGGCCCGCTACGAGGGCACCAGCGTGTTTCGCCTGGCCTTGGAGCGCATGACGGTCTCGGAGACCGAGGCGTTGCTGCGCGGCATGGCGTCCCTGGATGGCCCGTCGGTGGCGGCGTTGGCGTCGCGCGCCCACGGCTCGCCCCTGTTCGCGGTGCAGCTCCTGCGGTCGGTGCAGGAGCGCGGCCTGCTGCATGCGACCGCCGACGGTCTGGGGCTGCGCGAGGGTCTGGAGGCTTCAGCGTTGCCGGCCTCCCTCGAACAGATCCTGAGCGCGCGGCTGGACCGGGCCCGGGGCCGGGTGGGCGAGGCCGCGGACCCGCTCCTGCACGCGGCCGCCGTGCTGGGTGAGGAGTTCGACATCGCCACCCTGGAGACCGTCCTGGAGGCTGTGGGCCGGGCGATGGGCCCGGGGGACCTGGACGACGCCCTGGACGCCCTGGTCGAGGCCCGTGTCTTCGTGGAGCCCGCCACGGCGGGTCAGGACCGGCTCGTCTGGGAGCACCCCCTGCTGCGGGCCACCGTGCTGGAGGGTGTCCGCCGTTCCCGACGTCAGCGCCGCCTCTGCGCCGCCGCCGCCGCGGCCTTGCAGGCCCAGA
>CALCXL010000397.1 GCA_937907595.1 uncultured Pseudomonadota bacterium | reverse complement strand
TGATCGCCCTCGTCGCCCTCCTGCTCGCGCCCGCCGCGCAGGCGGAGGCGACCCCCCGACCCCAGCTCTCGCTCCTGCCCGCCTGGAGCCACGCGGTGCCGGGCGGCGAGCTGGAGGTCGGCCTGCACTTCGACCTGCCGGCGGGCTGGCACATCTACTGGACCAACCCCGGCGACAGCGGCCTGGCCACCGAGGCCAGCTTCTCCGGCCCCCCGGGCGCCACCTTCAGCCCGGTGGGCTACCCCGCCCCCGAGCGCATCGAGTCCGCCGGCGGCATCGTCAACTACGCCTACGCCGACACCACCGCGCTGTTCACCACCGTGAGCGTGCCCGCCGACTTGAGCGGCCCGCTGACCCTGAACGCGGAGGCCTCCTGGCTGCTCTGCCGCGAGATCTGCGTGCACCAGACCGGCGACGCCACCGCGACGATCCCCCAGCCCAGCCGACGCAGCCGCCTGCAGCCGACCCACGCGGATCGCCTGACGGAGCCCCGATCCCGCCTGCCGCAGCCCCTGACCGACGCCGTGGCCGAGCGTCGCTGGCGGCGCGCGTGCGGCTGGAGCACGGAGGTGGCCGTGGACGGCAAGCTGCCGGCCGAGGTGCTGCCCGACGTCGACGTCGAGTCCGTCTGGACCGGCCACTCCCTGCGCTGGGAGGACGGCGCGGTGGTCCTGCGCATGGACGGCCAGTTCACGACCGCGGGCCCCCCCGTCGCCAGCGTGGTCCTGGCCCTCAAGCGGCGCGGCGGCACCCGCTGGTACCGGGTCGACGTTCCCCTGCGCGAAGCCGCCTGGGAGGATGCCCCCGACGGCAACCCCGCCCCCATCCCCGAGCCCCCGGACGCTGCTGCGTCCCCCATCGACCCTGGAGCCACCCCATGATCCGCGCCGCCCTCATCGCCTTCAGCCTCTTGCTCTGCACCCCCGCCCTGGCCGCCGACGGCGCCGCGGTGGGGCAGCCCGCGCCCGCCTTCGAGCTAACCGACACCGACGGCGTCGCCCACAAGCTGAGCGACTACGCCGGCAAGACGGTGGTGCTGGAGTGGTTCAACCCCGACTGCCCCTTCGTCGTCTACGCCCACGGCAAGCAGGGGCCCCTCGCCTCCCAGCCGGCCCGGGTGGCCGACGCGGACACGGTGTGGATCGCCATCAACTCCGGCGCCCCCGGGAAGCAGGGGCACGGGCTGGAGCGCAACCAGAAGGCGCGCACCGAGTACGGGATGAGCTACCCGGTGCTGCTGGACGAGTCCGGCGCGGTGGGCCGCTCCTACGGCGCCAAGACCACGCCCCACATGTTCGTGATCGACCCGAAGGGCGTGCTGGTCTACGCCGGCGGCCTGGACGACTCGCCCATGGGCCGCGGCGGCAGCGGCACCAACTACGTCGACGCCTGCGTGGCCGATCTGGACGGGGGCAAGCCCGTCGGCACCGCGGAGGCGAAGGCCTACGGCTGCTCGGTCAAGTACGGCGGCTGATCGCGACGGCGCGGCTCAGGCGGCGGGCAGGCCCAGCAGCTCGCGGGCCTGGCTGAGGCTGGCTACCTCCCGGCCGGTCTCCCGGATCATGGCGGCGGCGGCGTCGATGAGGGCGCCGTTGGAGGAGGTCCGGCTGCCGTCGGGCAGGTAGAAGGTGTCCTCGACGCCGGTGCGGACGTTTCCGCCCAGCTCGGCGCAGCGGCGGTGCAGGTCCCAGACCTCCTGGCGGCCGATGCCGATGACTTGCCAGTGCGCGCCCTCGGGCAGCTCCTCCAGCAGCAGCGGCAGCCACGACGCCTTGGCGGGCATGCCCGAGGCGACGCCCATCACCAGGGAGACGTGGGGCTTCGGCGGCACGATGCCGGCCTGCACGAACATGCCGACGCTGCGGACGATGCCGGTGTCGAAGCACTCGCACTCCGGAACGATGCCCTCCTCCGCCATGACCTCGGCGAAGGCCTGCACCTTCTGTACGGGGTTGGCGAAGACCATGGGCGGCCAGGCCCACTCCCCGTCGCTGCGCATGCGCAGGTAGTTGAGGGTGCCGGCGTTCAGCGCGGCCATCTCCGGCTTCGTGCGGCGCAGGCAGGCCACGGGCTCGCTGATGTCGTCGCCCATGACGCCGGTGGACAGGTTGATGATCAGGCCGGGGACCTCGGCGCGGATGGCGTCGACGATGCTCTCCACGACGTCCGGATCCCAGGTGGGCAGGTGGCCCAGGCCCGGCTCCTGGCGGCGGAAGTGGCAGTGCACGATGGACGCGCCGGCGTCGTGCGCCTGGCGGGCCGCGGCGGCCATCTCCTCGGGGGTGACGGGCACGCCGAAGCGGGCGGGGTCGGTGAGCACGCCCGTGAGGGCACAGGTGACGATGCAGAGGTCGGCCATGCAGGCGTTCTAGCAGGCCGGGACGCAAATCGAGCGGCGCGCCCGGAGGCGATCGACCCGATCCTCGACAGCGCGGCGGGCCGATCCTACCGTCGCCCCCGCACCCGGAGATGCCCATGCCCGTCCAGGAGATCCCCCAGCACCTGCAGGAGCTTCGCGCCAGCTTTCGCGCGGGCCACACCCGCCCCATGGCCTGGCGTCGCAAGCAGCTCAAGCGGCTGAAGGCGCTGCTGCGCGAGAACGAGCAGGCCCTGGCCGACGCCCTGCACAAGGACCTCCGCAAGTCCTTCTTCGAGGCCTGGATCACGGAGATCAACTTCACGGTCAACGAGATCGACCACAGCCTGACGCACATGGAGGAGTGGGCGCGCCCGCGGGCGGTGGACACGCCCATCGCCTACCAGCCGGCCAGCAGCGAGGTCCGCAAGGAGCCGCTGGGCGTGACCCTGATCATCGGCCCCTGGAACTACCCGGTGCAGCTGATCCTGGCCCCCCTCGCGGCGGCGCTGTCGGCGGGCAACTGCGCGGTGCTCAAGCCCTCGGAGATGGCGCCGGCCACGGCGGAGGTGCTCGGCCGGCTCATCCCCCAGTACATGGACCCCCAGGCGGTGCGCGTGGTGCAGGGAGCGGTCCCGGAGACGACGGCGCTGCTCGAGCAGAAGTGGGACCACATCTTCTTCACGGGATCGACCGCGGTGGGCCGGATCGTCATGAAGGCGGCGGCGGAGCACCTGACGCCGGTGACGCTGGAGCTGGGCGGCAAGAGCCCCTGCATCGTGGCGGCGGACGCGCCCATGAACGTGGCGGCGCGGCGGATCCTCTGGGGCAAGCTCACCAACGCCGGGCAGACCTGCGTGGCCCCGGACTACGTGCTGGTGGAGCGGGGCGCCCAGGACAAGCTGATGGCGGCGATCAAGAGCACGCTGCAGTCCTTCTACGAGGGCAACCCCAAGGCCAGCAAGGACTACGCGCGCATCATCAACACCCGGCACTTCGACCGGCTGACGGGGCTGCTGGAGGGCCAGCATGTGGCGCTGGGCGGCGACTCGGACCGCGACGACCTCTACATCGAACCCACCGTGGTGACGGACGTGGACCTGGACAGCCCGGTGATGCAGCAGGAGATCTTCGGGCCGATCCTGCCGATCATCCCCTGGGACACGATCCAGGAGGCCATCGACTTTGTGAACGACCGGGAGAAGCCGCTGGCGCTGTACGTCTTCACCAAGAAGCGGGCGACGTCGGAGGCGGTGCTGCAGAACACCAGCTCGGGCGGCGCGGGCGTGAACATCTCCGTGATGCACCTGGGCGTGCCCGACCTGCCCTTCGGCGGGGTGGGCCCCAGCGGCACGGGCGCCTACCACGGCCAGGCGGGCTTCGACTGCTTCAGCCACACCAAGTCGGTGATGACGAAGTCGGCGCTGATCGACCCCCCGGTGCTCTACCCGCCCTACAGCGACTTCAAGAAGAAGGTGACGCGGACGTTGTTGTAGGGGGGCCTCGGGACGATCAGCGGCGGATCACCGTCACGGCGCCGCCACCCCATCACTCCCCCAGACCGACCCCCTCGGCGTCCCCGCCCACCAGCAGGTCGACCCCCTCCCAGCGCACATACGTCCCGCGCGAAGCCCAGGCGAAGACCCCCGGCCGCAGGATCACCGCGGCCGCGTCCGTCTCCAGGGTCCCGTCGGCAAAGACGAGGGTCCCCTCCCCCGGCTCCCGAAGCACGATCAGGTCGCCATCCACCCACGCCGCGCCCTCTTCCCAGCGAACGTCGGCCCGCTCCTCCCCCACCCGGTAGGGCGCGAGCACCGCCAGGAAGTCCGGCGCGCTCGCCGTGATCACCCCGTCCACGACCTCGTGGTGGGTGGTGGCGCGGCCCTCTTCGATCTCGTGGGTGTAGGGCGCTCGGGCCTCCTCGTAGGGCGGCTGCTCCAGCACCACGGCCCCGTCCGGCGATCCGACGTGCACGTCCACCCCCGCCGCCGCGCGCTCCCAGGTCGCCCGCTCCGCCTCCAGGGTGAAGGTCCCGCCCGAGTCGAAGCCCGCCCAACCGTGCACCCGGAACCGGTGCTCCCGGGGCTCCCGCTCGCTGTGGATTCGGTCGAAGATCACGAAGTAGCGGCCGTCCACGAACGCCATCGTGCGCACCAGATCGGCGTCCTCGTAGCTCTGCCGCGCCTCCGCCGACTCCACCACCCCGCCCAGCAGCGCGTGCTCCAGCCAGGCGTCCGCGTCGCCGAAGTTGGTCAGCAGCCCCTTGTCCGGCGCCCCCTGCCCGTCGATGAGCACCACGTTGTGCCCGGTGGCGTTGGCCGTGCGCGCGTTGTTGTAGTCGACGGGCTTGTAGTAGCCCGTGTCCATCAGCAGGTACTCGCCGTGCGCCGCCACCTGGAAGGAGGTGGCGTCGACGTGGTCGTGCAGCGTCTTGCGCGCCGATCCGTGCTCGGCCATCAGCATCCCCCACACCGCGCCCTGGTCCCAGGACGAGCGGAACGTCGCCTCCCCCGCCACCGGCAGCGCCCGGCTCACAAAGTCAGGCTCCCGCGCCGGCACCGCGTCGTCGAACCAGACCAGGTGCCGGAGCTTGGTGTCCAGGGCGTGGCTGGTGCGCTCGGGCACGTCCCGGTTCTGCTCCCAGTCCCAGCGCAGGTCCCCCGCGTCGTCGGCGAAGGACGTCAACAGCGCCGCTCCGTTCGGCGCCGAGAAGCGTGAGTCCTCCCGCGGCGGCCGCATGCCCCAGGGCAGACGCAGGCCCATCGACCACCGCGCGAAGCCCCGGAAGCGCTCGGTGCGCAGGGGGTTGGCGAAGGTGAAGGGCTCTCCCTCGATGCAGCCGTGATCGGTCCAGGGCTCGGCGTCGTTGCGGTTCATGCACGACCGCCGCAGCTCCAGCGTCCGCCCCGACTGCTCCACCGCGCCGAACAGCACCAGCGACGGCGTCCAGGCGTAGCCCGAGTAGAAGGGCCCCTCGCTCACGCTGCCGTCGTCGAACTGGTACTGCCCGTTCGGCCCCCACAGGTAGTCCAGCTCGGAGAAGGCCCAGTCCCGCATCGACGGCGACAGCGGGTCGTCCCAGAACGCCAGGGCCACGTAGCCGATGGCCACGGCCGTGCGGATCGGGTGGTTGTTCTGGGCGGGCCGCAGCATCAGCGTGCGGGTGCCCTCGTCCAGCACGTAGTCCGAGAAGAACTGGTGGGCGATGGAGACGATGTCCCCCGCCGCCGCGTCCAGGCTTTCCTGCGGCGCCAGGCCCGTCGCCGACAGCAGATCCCAGGCGTCCGTCCAGCCGATCAGGTTGTGGGGCATGGAGATGTTGATGTCCCAGTCGTCGCGATTCTCGAAGTCGGTGCGGATGGCGGCCAGGAACTCCACCGCCCGGTCCGCCCGGCTCTGGTCGTCGTGGATCCAGGCCAGGAACGCGTTGGCGGCCGCGGCCTGGGCGTTGCTGTTCTGCTCCGACGTGCGCCAGGCCACCTCCTCGGCCCGGATCGCCCGATCGGCCTGGGCCGTGAGCTCCGCCAGGATCTGCGCGTAGGGTTCGCGGTCGACGCGCTCCAGCACCACCGCCTTGTGCGCCGGCGTGGCTGCCAGGTGCGGGTGCACGACGACGAAAGGCGTGGGCTCGGGCGGCGGCGGCTCCTCCTGCACCGGGGCCTCGCAGCCCGTCGAGAGCGCCAACACGATCCCCAACAGCAAGCTCCTCATCGGCTGATCTCCGTGCCCTGCACCTGGGCCAGCAGGGCGATCACCGCCCCCACCCCCACCAGCTGATCGGGCAGCGTGGCGATGCTGACGTAGTTGTCGTAGCCGCCCGGGTTGGTACCCAGGCTGGTGCCCATCACGGTGTGGTGGCCGTCTTCTTCGACAACGACGCGCTCCAGAATCCCCTGCACCGCGCGGTCCAGCGCCGGCCCGAACTCCGCGCGGTCCAGCGCCCCCGCCTCCAGCCCCACCGACAGCCCGTAGGCGATCAGCGCCGTGGCCGACGTCTCCTCGTAGTTCAGGCCGTCCTGGGGCGGGCCGTTCAGCACCGTCAGCCAGCGGCCCGACGGCTGCTGCGCGTCGACCAGGGCCCGCGCGTGCGCCACGTAGCCCTCCTGCCAGTCGACGCCCCGCGCCACCGCCTCCGCCGCGGAGACCAGCACCCAGGAGTTGCCGCGCGCCCAGTACACGGGCTCGACGGGGATGTTGAGGCCGTCGTCGTCGTCCCAGGCGTGCAGGTAGAGGTCGTCGGCCGTCATGCAGTGCAGGCGGGTCCCGTCGGCCTGGGTGACCCAGCGATCGGCGTACATCGCCTCCCCCGTCCGGTCCCCTTCGGCCAGCAGGTACATGCCGATCATGAACATCGAGTCGATCCACACCTGCCGTGGCCCGCCAAAGGGGTGCTCGGGACCCCAATGCACGATGGCGCCGCCCTCGTCGGTGCGGCGCGCGCCCGCCAGGTACTCCTCCGCCGCGCCCAGGATCGGCGCGTAGTCCCCGGCCCCTTCGGCCGTGGCCAGCGACGCCAGGATGCTGGGGCTCATGGAGTCGGAGCTGCGGAAGGGCTGGGCGTCGGGGGCGTCGAAGCGCTCGGCCAGGCCCGCGTCCAGCCAGGTCCGGTAGTAGTCCTGGTGCCGCGGGGTGCCGCTGGCGTCGAAGGCCCGCTGGATGCCCCAGGCCAGCACCGCCTGGGACCAGTCGAAGGACAGATCGGCGGGATCCCAGCGATCCCAGCTCTGCTCGGCCAGCCGCTCGGCCTCCGCGAGCGTGTCGTAGCGCTCCACCACGGGCTCCTCGTCGGCGGGGGGCGCGCAGCCGGCGAAAGCGGCCAGCAGCAGGGCCCCCAAGCGCAGACCGGGGTGCGACAGGGCGGCGGGGGAGGATCGGTCCAGCAGGCGAGCCATCGCGCCACCGTACTGGACCTCGCTCGCCCGGGCAGCCCCCATCGGGGGCGGCTACCCTCGATCGTCGTGCGTCGCCTGCTCCCCCTGCTGCTGCTGCTCTCCGCCTGCCCCGCCGCGGAGCCCGACGTGCTGCCCCAGCCGCCGCCCAACTACCGCCAGGCCCCGGCCGAACCCCAGCCCGAGGCCGTGCCTGCGGTGCCCGTCAACGGCCTGTCGATCCTGCGCCTCACGGTCAACCAGGGCGCGCAGGTCACCGTGATGGACAACTTCGTCGAGCAGGTCGACGCCATGCCCCTGGTCGCCGGCAAGGACCTGCTGATCCGCGCGCACCTGGCCCCCCACAACGACTGGGAGCCCCGGCCGATCCGCGGGGTCCTGACCGTGCACGCCGCCGACCGCAGCTTCGTCTTCGAGGAGACCCTGGAGGTCGTCGACGCGTCCTTCGACGGCGACCTGTCCACCACCCTGGACGGCGTGGTGCCCGCCGACTTCGCCGAGCCCGGCCTGCGGGTGGAGGCCCGGGTGTTCGAGCTGGACGGCGTGGTGCGCGACGCCAGCCCGGGCCGCAGCACCTGGCCGCCCGAGGGCTCGCAGGCCCTGCGCTTCGCACCCTGGGAGGGCGGGATCACCCTGCGCATCGTGCCCGTCGTCTACCGCGCCGACGGCTCGGACCGCCTCCCGGACACCTCCCCCGAGCAGCTGGGGCTGATCCGGGACTACCTGCTGCGCATGTACCCGACCACGGACATCGCCCTGGAGCTGGAGCCCGAGCTGGCCTGGGACGGGGAGATCGGCAGCAGCTCCGGCCTCAACGACCTGCTGGACGCCGTCGTCGACGAGCGGGAGCTGCGCGGGATCCCCGTCGACCACTACTTCTACGCGCTGGTCGCCCCGGCCAACACCCGCGCCACCTTCTGCGCCCAGGGCTGCACCGCGGGCCTGAGCTACCGCCCGGACAACCCCAACCGCGCCTGGATGCGCAGCTCGGTCAGCCTGGGCTACGCCGGCGAGCGCAGCGCGGAGACCCTGGCCCACGAGCTGGGCCACGCCCACGGTCGCCGCCACGCCCCCTGCGGCGGGGCCAGCCAGACGGACCCCAACTACCCCTACGAAGGCGGCCTGCTGGGCACCTGGGGCTGGGACGGGGAGGAGCTCCTGCCGCCCGGCGGCACCGGCGACATCATGGGCTACTGCTCCCCCAAGTGGATCAGCGACTACCAGGTGGCGGGTCTGTACGAGCGCATCGTGGCCATGGCCGGCCTGTTCGATCAGGACGCCGAGCGCGACAAGGGCCCCGTGCGCTGGTTCGCCGAGGGGCCCGACGGCGCCCTGGTGGATCGGGGGGTGCGCCAGCGGGTGCTCGAGGGCGGCGAGGCCGTCGACGTGCTCATGACGGTGGGGCGCGAGCCGGTCGTCGGCGCCGCGCGCTTCTACGCCCTGGACGACCAGCCAGGCGGCGCCTGGCTGCTGCCGGATCCCGAGGCCACGGCCTTCGTCCCCATCGATCCCCGCTGATCCGCGGTCCCTCGCCCTCGCCGCGGCGACATCGGCCCTTTTTTCTGACCCGCCGGCCGGCTACGGTCCCCCCCGTCGACCGGCTGCGGTCGCCCCCCCACGATCCCGGAGCCTGCCTTGCCCCGCTTCCTCCTCGCCCTGCTGTTCGCCTTCCTGACGGCCTGCCCCACCACCGACGACGACCCCACCGACGACGACGACGCCGCGGTGGACGACGACGACGCCGCGGTGGACGACGACGACGCCGCGGTGGACGACGACGACACCGCCCCCGACGACGACGACACGGCCCCCGACGACGACGACAGCGACTGCAGCGACGAGTGCCTGGTGGGCGAGCAACGCTGCAACGCCTTCACCATCGAGGCCTGCGGCATCGGCGGCGACGGCTGCACCGCCTGGGTCTCCGGCGTGGACTGCTCCACCCTGCAGGCCACCTGCGAGCTCAACACCAACGTGGCCACCTGCGCGCCCGTGAGCGCCGCGGGCTGCGCCGACGGCACCCGCAACGGCTTCGAGACGGACGTGGACTGCGGAGGCCCCGACTGCGCCGCCTGCCCCGCCGACGACTCCTGCATCCTGGATGCCGACTGCGTCTCCGGCTACTGCGACCCCGCCCTGGACGTGTGCCGACCGCCCGTCGCCGCCACCTGCAACGACGCGGCCCTCAACGGCGACGAGACGGACATCGACTGCGGCGGCCCCAACTGCGCGCCCTGCGCCATCGATAGCGCGTGCGCCGAGGACGCCGACTGCACCAGCGGCTCCTGCGACACCGGCGGCACCGACACCTGCGCGCAGGCCGGCGCGCCCACCTGCGACGACGGGGCCACCAACGGCGACGAGACCGACGGCGACTGCGGCGGACCCACCTGCGCGCCCTGCAGCCTCTGGGCGACCTGCGCGCTGGACGGCGACTGCTCCTCGGGCTTCTGCGACCCCGCCACGGACACCTGCGGCCCCGCGGTCGGGGAGACCTGCAGCGACGGGCTCCCCAACCAGGACGAGACGGACACCGACTGCGGCGGCACGGTCTGCGCGGCCTGCGGCATCGCGGACGCCTGCCTCCTGGACACCGACTGCGGCTCGGGCTTCTGCGACCCAGCCAGCGACACCTGCGCCCCGGCCTCGGGGGAGACCTGCTCGGACGGCGTCCTCAACCAGGACGAGACGGACGTGGACTGCGGCGGCACCGCCTGCTCGGTCTGCGGCGTGGACGACGCCTGCCAGGCCGGCTCCGACTGCAGCACCGGCTACTGCGACCCCAGCACGGACACCTGCGAGGTCCAGTCCACGGGCGACTGCGTGGACGGCATCCTCAACCAGGACGAGACGGACGTCGACTGCGGCGGCGACACCTGCGCGGCCTGCCCGGTGGGCGACGCCTGCGACGACGCAACGGATTGCAGCACGGGCAACTGCGACGTGGGCGGCAGCGATGAGTGCATCGACGCCAGCACGCCGTCCTGCGGCGACGGGCTGCTCAACCAGGACGAGACCGACACGGACTGCGGTGGCGACACCTGCATCTCCTGCGACCTGGGGGGGCTCTGCGAGGAGCCCGACGACTGCGGCAGCGGCAACTGCGACATCAACGTCACGGACACCTGCGTGGACCCGGTGGTGGAGTCCTGCGGCGACGGCCTGCTCAACCAGGACGAGGTGGAGATCGACTGCGGCGGCTCCACCTGCTCGCCCTGCGACCTGCCCAGCTACCAGACGGACGAGGACTTCGAGACCGGCGACTACAGCCTCTTCCCCTGGTCCCTGGGTTCGGACCAGCCCTCGGGCAACGAGTGGACCATCGAGACCGACCCCCTGCTCTGCTACGAGGGCGACTTCTGCGCGCGCACCAGCCCGCTGCACCAGCCCGGCGAGACGACCTGGTTCGAGATCACGCTGTCGGTGCGCGAGGACACGGTGGTGCAGTTCCAGGCGGAGGTGAACACCGAGCCCGGCGAGCACGTCTTCCGCTTCTACGTGGACGGCGCCCTGCAGGTGGAGGACTCGGGGCAGCTGGGCTGGCAGCAGTACAGCTACCCGGTGCAGGCGACGGGCCCCAACGGGCCGGACCGCACGTTCCGCTTCGAGTACGAGCGATCGGCCTTCATCGACCCGAACCACCCGCCCTACAACGAGGTGCGGATCGACCTGATCGACATGCCCTCGTGGAACACGCCGCCCACGCAGCCGGAGACGCTGACCCCCTGGGACGGATCGCTGACCACCAACGACTCGCCGACGTTCCACGTCGTCAGCGAGGACCCCGACTACGACGCGATCACCTACGAGATCCAATACGACAGCGACCCGGCCTTCTCCCTGCCGATCAGCTCGGGCGAGATCACGTCGCAGTACTGGACGCCCACCAACCCCCTGGCCCCCGGCACGTACTTCTGGCGCGCGCGGAGCAAGGACGACAGCGACTACCGCTGGAGCGCGTGGACGCCCACCTGGGGCTTCACCGTGGATCCCACGTCCGGCTACGACGAGGTCTGGGTCCAGAACACCGGCGAGCAGTTCACCCTGAACCCCCGCACCGACCTCATGGTCACCGGCGACACCGTGCTGCCGCAGAGCTTCACAAAGGACACCGGTTGGGGACCGTCCACGACCTTCTACGGAGGCGGCAGCATCACCCAGACCTTCTCCAGCCTGCCCGCCGCCGCGGTGGGGGCCTCGGGGACGATGTACGTGGACACGTCCGGCGACTACGGCTCATCCAACGAGTACTGCACCCGCTACGTGGACAACGCCAACTTCGGCAACAACGGGGGCAACACGACGACCACGTCCATCCCCGGGGTGGGCACCTACGTCAACGGCGACCGCTCGCTGGACCTGAAGTGCACCAACAGCGTCTACGTCAGCAGCGGCAGCGTTCGCATGCGAATGACGTACACCGCCACGGTGGAGCAGGGCTGGATGACCTCCCCGCTCATCGACTTCGCCCAGTCCTTCCCCAGCCAGGACCGCTGGGAGAAGGTGCAGCTCATCGGCACCGGCGCGCTGGTCTGGCAGGTCTTCGACGCCAACGCCGCGCTGATCCCCGACGCGGCCCTGCCGGGCAACGCCGCCGGCTTCACCGAGCGCACCATGCACCTGTGGGACCTGGACACGACCGCCTACCCGCAGATCATGCTGCAGGTGATGATCCCGGCCGGCGGGCAGCTGGACGAGTGGCGGGTGCTGGGCAACACCGCGTACGAGTGGCAGTTCAGCCACGACGGGGACCCCGAGGGGTGGACCGGCGACGACTTCGGCAGCTCGCCCACCCTGAGCGTGGCCGGGGACACCCTGCTGCTGGAGGGCTTCCTGCCGGGCAACGACCCGAACATCCAGTACTGGTTCCCCCAGCCCGTCGACTCCAGCCGCTTCAGCACGCTGGAGGTGACGCTGCGCACGTCCAACACCTACTCCAACGACGACGTCACGGTGTACTGGACCTCCAACTTCGGCGGCTTCGACGTCAACCGCTCCTTCAGCCAGGAGGACGTCTTCCTCTTCAGCTACCAGGACCTGGTCTTCGATCTGACGGAGGTGCCGCTGCCGCCCGGCCAGATCTGGCAGGGCGACATCGCCTCCATCCGCCTGGACGCGGTGGAGCAGTTCGTCGATCAGCTCCTGGATCCCTCGGACGGCTGGTTCGAGATCGAGAGCATCGCCCTCTACTGATCGGCGCCGGGGTGGTGCCCCTGCCACCGCCGGTCCTCGCGCTCGGTGAAGGAGGCGAAGCGCGGGGGCACCGGCGCGTCGATGCGCAGGGGCTCGCCCGTCACGGGGTGGAGCAGCTCCAGGGATCGGGCGAAGAGGAACAGCCCCTGGGACCGCAGGACGGGGCCCTCGCCGTAGCGGTCGTCTCCCAGGATCGGGTGCCCCAGCCCCGCCAGGTGCGCGCGGAGCTGGTGCTTCCGCCCCGTCTGCGGCCTCAGGTCCACCTCCGTGATCCACTCGGTGTGCAGGCTGCGGTGGTGCGCCGTAGCGCTCCAGTCCGTCACCGCCGCCCGCTCGTCCAGGGGCGCGTCGATGGTCCCCTCCCCCTCCAGCCGGCCCGCGACCAGGGCGACGTACCCCTTCTGGATCCGCCGGGCCGCGAAGGCGTCGGACAGGCCCTTCGCCGCTGCGCTCGTGCGGGCCACCAGCAGCACCCCCGCCGTGCGCCGATCCAGGCGGTGGGCGGCGCGGGGCCAGGGCAGCGCGTCGGCGGCGGGGCTGCGCGGCAGGTGGGGAGGGAGGGCGGCCTCGAGCGTTCGCCCCCGCCCGTTGGTCTCCAGGCCCGCCGGCTTGAGCACCGCGGCCAGGTGCTCGTCCAGGTGCAGGATCTCCAGGGGCACATCGATGATCAGCGCCGGCGTGACCGGCTCCAGGAGCTCCAGGCGATCGCCCCGCTGCAGGAAGCGCGACGGCACGCAGTCCAGGCCGTTGAGCAGGACCTGTCCGGCGAGGATCGCGCGGCGGGCGGCG
>CALCXL010000396.1 GCA_937907595.1 uncultured Pseudomonadota bacterium | reverse complement strand
GACGCCATGCGCGACTTCCTGGACCACCACGTCGGGGGCCCGGGCAAGGCTTGGACCTTCCTGCAGGGCCTGGCGCCCTTGCTGCTGCTCCTGCTCTGCGCCTGCACGGCGGCGGACTCGGGGGTGGTCCGGATCCAGGGCTTCCTGTACTCGACCCCCGAACCGGGGGAGGACGCCTCCTTGGTGGTGAACGGCGCTGAGGCCCTGGCCTGGGACGACGAGGGGGTCGAGCTGGCGGACTCCACGCGGCCCTTCACCGACTACCCCAGCTACCACCGCTTCTCGAACCTGGCCCGCCGCCAGCCGGTGCACCTGGTCTTCGAGCCGCCGGACGCCGACTTCGTGCCCACCGTCGTCACCGGCCGCAGCGATCTGCAGGATCTCAGCGTGGACGACGGGGTCTTTCACATCCACCCGCGCGCCACCCTGGACGGCTGGATCGTCGACTGGGATCCCTTCGCCGATGTGCCCGCCCTGGACCCCGAGCGCGCCGGGGGAGGCGTGGTGGTGGGGCGGGTGGCCGACGCGGGGACGCACCTGGGCCTGCGCATCGTGGTGTCCGACTCCGAGGGACGGGCCTGGGACGCGGCCTACACCGACGCCGACGGGGCGCCCTCCAACGGCACCGGCCTGTCCGAGCACGGCGGCTTCTGGGTCTGCTGCGCCGCCGAGGGCCCCATCGACGTGGTGCTGCTGGGGGAGGACAGCCTGGCCGGCCCCTCCTTCGTGAGCCGGGCGGTGGAGGACGGCGTGACCAGCCTGCCCGTCGTGGATCTGTTCCTGTGAAGCGCGCGCTCCGCCTGATCGGCGTGCCCCTGGACCTGGGGGCGGGGCGTCGCGGCGTCGACATGGGCCCGTCGGCCCTGCGCATCGCCGGCATCGCCGACGACCTCCGCCGCCTGGGCTTCGACGTGCACGACGTCGGCAACGTGGCGGTACCCCAGCGGGAGGAGGCGGCGGTGGGGGATCCGGCCCTGCGCTTCCTGGAGCCCATCGCCCAGGTCTGCCGCGCTCTGCACGACCGCACCCTGGAGGCCTGTCTGGACGGCGCGGTGCCGGTGGTCCTGGGCGGCGACCACAGCCTGGCGATGGGTTCGGTGCCGGCGGCGGCCGAGGCTGCGCGTCGGGCGGGCGGGCGCGTGGGCGTGATCTGGCTGGACGCCCACGGCGACATGAACACGCCGGGGACCACCCCCAGCGGCAACGTCCATGGCATGCCCCTGGCCTGCGTCCTTGGCGACGGCCACCCGACCCTGACCGGCATCGGAGGCCCCGGGCCCGCGGTGCGCCCCGAGGACGTCGCGTTGATCGGCGTGCGCGCCATCGATCGGCAGGAGGCGGCCGCGATCCGCGCCACGGGCGTGCGCACCTGGACCATGCGGGACATCGACCACGACGGCGTGGCGGCCACGATGACGGCGGCCCTGGCGGCCCTGGCGCACTGCGATCGGCTGCACGTCTCCTTCGACGTCGACTTCCTGGACCCGGGCATCGCGCCGGGGGTGGGCACCCGCGTTCGCGGCGGACCCAACTACCGCGAGGCCCACCTGGTGATGGAGCTGTTGGCCGAGTCGGGCAAGGTGCGGTCGGCGGACGTGGTGGAGTTGAACCCCATCCTGGACTCGGAGAACACCACGGGCGAGCTGGTGGTGGAGCTGGTGGGCTCGCTCTTCGGCCGCACGATCCTCTGACCCTCCCTTGAATCCCGGCCCCCGTGGCCCGACACTCGGCCCCGTGCAGGTCCTCAAGAACATCCTCCTGAACTGGGTGCTGCCCGTCGTCCTGCTCTTCGCGGGCATGGCGGGGCTGCAGTACCTGCGCGCCCCCGACGTGGTGACAGACCCCGGCGGCCTGGCCCCCGGCTTCACCCTGATGAACACCGAGGGCCTGCCCGTCAGCCTCAGCGACTTCCGCGGGCAGGACGTCATCGTCAACTTCTGGGGCACGTGGTGCGGCCCCTGCAAGGCCGAGCTGCCCGGCCTCAACCGCTTCGCGAAGAAGAACCCGGACGTCGTCGTGCTGGGCCTGGCGGTGGATTCGGGGGACCCGACCACCCTCAAGCGCGCCAAGAAGCAGCTGGGCATCCAGTTCGAGGTCCTGGAGAGCCAGAAGAAGGTGGGCAGGGCCTACGGGGTGTCGTCGGTGCCCACCACCTTCCACGTGGACCCCTCCGGCGTCCTGCAGCACGCGCACGTCGGCATCATCACGCCGCTGGGCCTGAGCGCATGGACCCGTTGATGGCGGTTGCGGGTGCGATCGGCCCGCGTCTATCCTCCCGACCGTGAACGACTCCATCAAATCCCGTGTTCGTCTGCTCGGCCGCTACTGGATCGCCTCCTGGATGATCCCGGTGGGGGTCGTGGCGGGGGTTGGGGGCCTGGCCCAGAACTGGTCGCGCAAGGCCCGCGGCTGGGAGCGACGCAGCCCCCCTGAGCCGGTCGGTGTGCCCGACGGCAGCGGACTCCGCCGCGTCGGAGACTGAGCCCATGCCCTGGTTCGCCGACGGCCGCCCCGTCCTGATCACGGGGGGGCGCGGCTTCCTCGGCTCGCACCTCGCCCTGCGTCTGGCCGCCCTCGCCCCGCCGGGCGCGGAGGTCGTGGCCCTGGACAACGGCCACCGCGACTGCTTCTCCGCCCTGGGCGTCGAGCCTCCGCACAACCTGCGCTTCGTCGTCGGCGACGTGCGGACGCCTCAGGCGTGGCTGCCCGCGGTGGGGTCGCCGTCCGCGGTCATCCACTGCGCGGCCCTGGCCGGCGTCTCCACCTACTACCGGGACCCCGCCGCCGTGCTGGAGGTCAACGGCCTGGGGACCTGCCGCCTGCTGGAGGCCCTTGGCGACGTGGGGCTGTTCGTGAACCTGTCGACGTCGGAGGTCTACGGCCGCGACGCCGAGGCGGCCGACGAGGCCGGACCGACCCCCGTGGGCCCCGTCTCCGATCCCCGCTGGACCTACGCCGCCAGCAAGGTGTTCGGCGAGCACATGGTCTTCGCCCGGGTGCGCAGCGCCGGCCTCAAGGCCGTGAGCGTTCGGCCCTTCAACGTCTACGGCCCCGGCCAGATCGGTGAGGGCGCGGTGCGCATCTTCTGCGAGCGGGCGCTGCGCGGGGAGGCCCTGCAGGTCACCGGCGACGGCTCCCAGAGCCGCGCTTGGATCTACGTCGACGACTTCGTGGAGGCCATCCTCGCCCTGGCGGCCACCCCCACGGCCTGGGGACGCACCTACAACGTGGGCAACCCCGACACGCTGGTGAGCACCGCCGCCCTGGCCGAGCAGATCGCCGCCCTGGCCGGCAGCGCCGCCGGCGTCGAGTACGTCCCGCACCCCGGCACTGACGTGCGCGCCCGCTGGCCCCGCACCGACGCCCTGCGCTCAGCCACCGGCTGGTCGGCCTCGGTCGGCCTGGCCGAGGGCCTGCGCCGCACCCTGGACTTCTGGCGCGACGTGGCCGCGCGGACTTGACCTCGCCCCTGGGGCGCCGCGCTGCTCGGCGCGAGCTCCCGTCGGACCGCGTCCCCCCGCCGGCCCCTCCGCCGTGGAAGAATCCCGCCGTCGGGCCGTAGGGCCCCGCAGGAGGAGCCCGTGACCGATCCCGAACGTCCCCCGGCCGAGGACCCGCCGCCCGCTCCAGGCGAGGCCCCGGAGGCCCCAGGGCGGCCTGAATCCACGACCGGATCCGACGACGAGGCGGGCTCTCCAGACCCCCCGGTCGCCCCCCTCGGCGTGCGTCGCCTGATCAGCGTGGTTCCGTCGTTCTGGGGCCTCCCGCGGCCCGCAGCGGCGCTGGTGCTGGTGGTCCTGGCCGCCGCGGCGCTGATCAGCGGCAGCCGGGCGATCGCCATGGTGCTGTCGGTGCTCCAGCAGGGCCTGGGCGACGTGCTGCCGGTCCTGCTGGTGAGCGTCGTCGTGGCCTACCTGCTCGACCCGCTGATCGACCGCTTCGAGTCGGCCGGTTGGAACCGCTCCACCGCCATCGGCCTCTGCCTGGGCCTGTTCCTGGCCTTCGACGCCGTGGTCCTGCTGCTGCTCATCCCCTACGTCGTCACGGAGCTGGGCGCGCTGTCGGAGAACATCGACGGCTACGTCGCGCGTCTGGGCGAGCAGTTGCACGCCTTCGAGGCCTTCTTGCAGGAGCGGGTGGACCCGGAGATCGACCTGCGGATGGCCGCCCTGGCCGAGCGCCTGCCCGAGCTCCTCAAGAAGCTGCCGACGGGCAGCCTGGACCCGGTCAAGGCGGTGGCGCAGTCGCTGGTGGGGCGCACCTTCGGCGTCCTGGGCTTCGTGGTGACCTGGGCGCTGCTGCCCGTCTTCACCTTCTTCTTCCTGCGCGACTTCGACCGCATGAAGTCCGGCATCTTCGGCCTCGTCCCGCACCGCTGGCGCCGTCCGGTGCTGCGGAACTTCGTGGAGATCGACCGCAAGATGGCCCAGTTCGTGCGCGGCCAGGGCATCGTCTGCGTGGCCCTGGCGGTGCTGTACGCCGGCGGCCTGGGGCTGTTCACGGACATCGACATGGCGCTGCTGGTGGGCGTCGTGGCCGGCCTGCTCTTCGTCATCCCCTACTTCGGCACCTTCCTGGGGATCATGGCGGGCTCGGTGCTCGCGTTCCTGAAGTTCGGCGTGTCGTTCGAGATCGTGAAGGTCTGGATCGTCTTCGGCGTGGTTCAGGGCATCGAAGGCACGCTGTTGACGCCGAAGATCGTGGGCGACTCGGTGGGTCTGCACCCCGTGGTCGTGATGCTCGCTCTCTTCGCGGGCGGCGGCCTCTTCGGCCTGCTGGGCATCCTGCTGGCCGTGCCGGTCGCGGCCGCGGTGCAGGTCCTGGTGGTGGAGGGGGTGGGCTGGCTCCGGGCCACTCCGTGGTTCCAGGAGGGCGACGCCGACTCGCCCGACCCCGCCCACCTGCCGTGATCCACCGCGCCCTGGGGGCCTGCGACTACGACGAGGCCCTGCGTCTGCAGCAGGCGGTGCACGCCGCGCGGCTCCGCGGGGACGGGGAGGACACCCTCTTCACGCTGGAGCACAGCCCCGGCCTGCTGACCGGCGGTCGGCGCGCCCTGGACAGCAACCTGCTGGCCGATCCCGCCGAGATGGATCGGGCCGGCGTGCAGCGGCGGCGGGTGGAGCGGGGAGGGGACTGGACCTGGCACGGCCCCGGGCAGCTGGTGGCCTACCCGATCCTTCGGCTCGCGGACTGGGGCCTGGACGTGCCCTCGTTCGTCGCGGGGCTGGAGTCGGCGATGGCGGCGCTGGCGAGCGAGGCGCTGGGGGCGTTGGACCTGGGCGTGATCGGCCGACGCAGCGGCTACCCCGGGCTGTGGATCGACGGGCCCGGTGGCCTGATGAAGCTGGGCGCGGTGGGCGTGCACGTGCGCCGCTTCGTGACCCTGCATGGGCTGGCGCTCAACCTGGATCCCCGGCCCTGGGGCTTCGACTTCATCCGGCCCTGCGGCCTGAGCGAGCCCGTGACCTCCCTGGCGCGTCTGCTCGAAGGCGTGGGGGCGGATCCGGCGGGGCTGCCGTCGATCGCTGCCGCCGGGGAGCGGTTGGTGGAGCTGCTGCCGCGGGCCTGGCGCGGTGAGCTGGAGGACGCGCCGACGGTCGGCTGAACCGCCGCCGGGCCGATCAGCTCTCCCCGCGGGCCAGCCGCGTGATGCTGTTGCCGCACTTCGGGCAGGTCCGATGGTAGCGGGAGACCCGACCCTGCCAGCCGCAGCCAAGGCAGCGGGCCTCGGACGTGTTGGCGGCCGCCTCCTTCTGCTCCGACTTCCGCTTCATGGCGCTCAGCGCCGAGGAGATCACGAGGAACGCCACCAGGGCGCCGATCCACTGACCCAGCGTGAGCGGGCCCACCGATTGGTTGAGGAAGTCCATGTCGTGCATTCCACCACGGGCGGCCCCCGCTGTCATGGGGTGGGCTTCACCGCGTAGAGCACGGCGTGCTCGTCCTTCCAGAGGCGCCGCAGCCCGGGATCGGTGGCCAGGGCTTGCTCGCCGCCGACGTAGGGCAGGACCAGCAGCACCCAGCGGGCCCCGAAGCGCTCGCGGATGACGGTCGACCGATCCCCGCTCCACGTCCCGCCAAGCCCCTCGTAGAGGCGCCACAGCTCCGGGTCCTGGAGCGCGAGGAAGTGGGGGTCCAGGCCGACGATGTAGCGGAACTCGGGCCCGTGCAGGACCAGCTCGGGGAAGTCGTTCCAGGAGAAGTGATGCACGATGTCGCCGGGCGAGGCTACGGCACGCAGGGCCTGCATCGCCGGGACGAGGCGATCCGGCGGCGGTTCGGTCCGGAGCACGGCGCGGCGCACGGTCAGGCCCGACCAGAGCACCGCCGCGGCGCACACGAGAACCAGGCCGCGCTTCCAGGCTCGGGGGGGACGGGGCCAGGCGTCCCGGGCCGCCGCGCCGGCCGCGAGGAAGGAGAGGGGCAGCGCGTACTCCACGAACTTCGTGCCCAGCCCCACCGCCGCCGTGGCCGCTGCGGCCAGGCCCAGCAGCGCGATCGTGTCGGTCTGGCGCTCCCGGGCCAGGGCGGTGGCCACGGCGGCGATCCCGAGGGCCAGCAGGGCGCCCCAGCCGTGCCGCAGCAGGGCGTCCAGGCCGCCGTCGGTCCACTCCAGGCCCACGGGCAGGGCGTCGCGGTTGAGCACCTTCAGGACGACGTGCTGGTAGAGGAAGCGCCAGGTGCCCGGCGCGTGGGGGTGCAGCGTCCACCCCAGGGCCAGGCCCGCGGTCGCCGCCGCCGGGAGCCGCAGGGGGCGCAGGCTGCGATCGCGCAGGGCCGCGACCGCAGCCCAGCCGAGGGAGACCGGCAGCAGGATCAGCGCGACGTGGTACGTCCAGGCGAACGCGGCGGACAGCCCCAGCAGCCACCGGGGCCGGTCCTCGCGCAGGGCCGCCAGGGCCGCCAGCAGCAGGATCAGCGACAGCGACTGGGTGCGGGGCATCTCCAGGCGGAGCCAGAACAGCCAGCCGCAGCCGATGGGGAGCAGCGCCAGGGCCCAGGGCACCGGCAGGTTGGCCCGCCGCGCGAAGGCCCAGATCGCCCACAGGGCCAGGCCGCCGAGGATCCCGGCCCCCGCCTTCGCAGCGGCGATCGGCGGCAACACCAGCGTCAGGGGCCACAGCAGCAGGTGGAAGCCCAGCTGGTGGTCCACCCAGCCGTCGGCGAACACCGAGTGGGGCATCCACGGCATGCCTCCCTGAAAGACGCGTCCGGCCTGGGCGATGTGGAAGAAGCCGTCGCTGCCGACCACGCGGTCGAACGAGCCCTGCAGAACGACCGACAGCAGCACAAACGACAGCGCGACGAGCGCCTGAATGCGGCCGCTGGGTGGGTCGGGGGGACTGCAACGGGGGGGCGGCGTCAAAGGCTGCTTTCCGGCGGTTGACACCCGTGGTCCGGTCTGCAATTTTCCCGAGCCCGCGGCGCGCCGCGGTTTGAAGGCCCGTAGCTCAGTGGTAGAGCACTACCTTGACACGGTAGGGGTCACCAGTTCAATCCTGGTCGGGCCTACCATCCTTGTGACGAAGCCCCGGGCGCTGCTCGGGGCTTCGTCCGTTGGGGGCCCTGGATCGGCGGAGGTTCGCCGCGCGGCGTCCTGCCCGCCCACCGCGCGCAGACTCCGCCTGCCGCCGTCAGCTCAGGCTCTCCAGCAGGATGCGCACGTGCTCGCCCGCGTTGGTGCCGGCCCCACGCAACGCCTCCAGGCCCTGCCCCGCTGCCTCCAGATCCGCCCGGGCGTCGGGGTGCCGGTGCGCGCCCTCCCGAGCGCGACTCCAGGCCATGGCGGCCTGCACAAGCCTTTGGGTCGCCGGCGCCTGCCCATCGGAGAGGAGGTCCATCGCCTTCTCCTGCTGGCGCAGCGCCGCCGCGACGTCGCCCTGGGCCAGGTAGAGCAGGCCGCGGGTGTAGGCGAAGCGGGCGCGGTCGGGGTGGCCCTGGGGCAGCAGGCTCATCGCCATCATCGACGCCTCGTCCACGAGGGTGGCCGCCGCGCCCCAGTCGCCGCGGTCCCCCGCCGACACGCCCAGGTCGTGCAGCGACTGCGGCAGCGTCGCCCGCATCGAGCGGTCCATGTCCCCGCCCGACAGCACCCGCGCGACCTCCAGCGGCTCGTCCAGCTCCGTTCCCCGCCCCGCGGCACGCAGCCCCTGGGCCAACGCCAGGGCGAAGCTGGCCCCGTCGGGATCGTTGTCCGCGGCCAGATCCTGCCAGTCCTCCCAGGCCTCCCGGAGCAGGCGCAGGGCCGCCGAGACGTCGCCTCGGCCCAGCAGGATGCCGCCCAGGTTCATGCGGGCGACGGCCAGACCGGCGGCCAGGCTGCGCTGGCGGGGATCCTCCAGATCGGGTTCGCCCCGGGCCTCGGCCGCGTCGATGCCCTCGCGGAAGAGCCCCTCGGCCGCTGCGAGCTCGCTGTCCAGGGCGGTGGCCTGCGCCAGCGCCAGGCGCGCGTGCTCGAGCACCGGGCCGACGCCCGCGTCGTCCGCCGCCTCCAGGCAGGCAACCGCCTCCGAGAAGGCCAGCCGCGCCTCCGCCACCACGCCGTCCTGCAGCGCGATCAGCCCTCCGTCCAGCAGCAGCAGCCCGCGCAGGGCTCGCCCCTCGTCACCCGCGGCGTCCAGGAGCTGCAGCCCCCGGAGCTGGTGGCCTCGGGCCGCGGCGCTGCGGCCCTCCCGGCGCGCGGCCTCACAGGCCCGATGGCGCAGGCTGGCCTGGTGCAGGGGCGAGCCACCGAGCCACTCCTCCACGGCCTGCACGGCGGCATCGTCCAGCGGCAGGGGCTCGGTGGCCAACGCGGCGGCCGCCAGGGCTCCACGCAGGGCCGGGGCGCTGATCGCGAAGCTCGGATCGGCCGCGGCTCCCGCGGGCCACGCCCACAGCCCGGACTTGCCCACCGGCACCACGAACCCCGCGGACTGCGCGGCTTGCAAGGCGCCGGGCGCCCCGATCGCGGCCTCGTGCAGGGTGCGATCCAGCACCAGGGAGCCCGCCGCCGCCACCACGTTCACGGCGCGGCGCGAGTCCTCGTCGAGCAGCTGATCCCAGCCCAGCTGGATGGCTTCCCGCGCGCGCGCTTGCTCCGAGGACGCGTCGCGCCGGGCCTCGCGGCTGAGGGCGGCCAGTCGCACCTGAACCCGGTCCGACAGCGCCAGCTCCAGGTCGCCGACGTCGGAGTCCAGGTGGATGCCGAGCCAGCCCGCCAGGATGTCCGTGGCCGCGGCGTCGCGTCCCAGGGACTCGACGAGCTCCCGCGCCCGTCGGCGTTGGCTGCGGTGGGCGGAGAGGTCCGGGCGGCGGACCAGCAGGCGGCCGCTGGCGTCCCGGGAGTCGATGTCGGGGCGGGGGAGGGTGCTCACGGCGGATCAGCCTATCAGCCGGCCGCCCGTCGTCGGGATCGAGGGCTGGCGATCGCCCGTTGTTCGGGCCGGGATCGCGCTCCGAGGCAGCGGAATCCTGGGGGTCCCGCGGTTGACAAGAGCCCCGTAGCCCACTATTGCTCCGCGTCCAATTCGCCCCGGTCTGCTTCCGGGGCCCTCCAGGTGGCCACATGCCGAAGATGAAGACCCA
>CALCXL010000395.1 GCA_937907595.1 uncultured Pseudomonadota bacterium | reverse complement strand
GCGTCGTCGTCGTCCATGGCCGAGCTGTCGTCGTCGTCGTCGACGGGGGTGGGGCAGCCGGCGAGCACGAAGGGCAGGCTGAGAAGGAGGAGGGAGAGAAGGCGAAGCAGTGTGTTGCGCATCGCGGGATCGTAGCCGCGGCGGGGCCTCCTGCCCAAGGGCCGGGGGCGGGCACGGTGGTGCCCGATGTCGACGGGCGGAGCGGGAGCCCCAAAAGCGAACGAACCCGACCGGCGCCTCAGGGGGGTGAGGCAGCGCAGCGCGGGTTCGCAGCTTTTGCTCCGCAAAGCGGAGCGTGCCGGGCCCCGGGGCGGGGTGGGGCCGCAGCGCGCATCCCCCACAAAGGGCGGGAAGGGAGGACGCGATGGGGTGCGCGCGGGGCCCCGGAGACGACCGGGGCCCCGCCGCGAAGGATCAGAGGTTCTGGTCGACCGTGTCGATCTCGCCGTCGGCGGTCTCGAACAGGCCCTTGATCTTGCCGCCGAACTGGACGGCGATGGCGATGCAGACCACGGCGATGGCCACGAGGATGATGACGTACTCCGTCATGCCCTGACCGCGCTCGTCGTTGTGCAGGTTCTTGAGGGCGGTGGAGGCGGCGTCACGGACCAGGGCGATGTTGTTGGCGATCATCGTTGCTCTCCGAGCGGGCGGGCAGCGCCCGCGGGGTTCTTGCGTCGAAGCTGGGCGGGAGGTGCCGCGCCGCTTGCTATGGAGATGTAAACACCCCCTAGCAAGCCTGCCAAGGGGGAGATGTTGCGCAGATGTGGAGAGATCCGAGAGATTTCGTGATCGTCGTGTTGCGGCGTCGCAACCTCTTCGGTCTCCAGACAGTAGGCGCCCCGTGGATCGCTGGCAAGGGTCCTGGATCCTTCTGGGATTCCAGCGATCTTCCGAGCCGACGGCGGGGCCGATCGTTCAGAGCGCACCCTGCAGGGCGCGGCCCAGCGAGCGCCGGAGCAGCCGCTGCACGCCGGGCACCGGGGCCCCCTCTTCGTGTTCGCCGCCGGTCCCCCAAGTGTCGTGGATGAGTCGCGCGTCGGTCGCGTCGACAGCGTCGCCGCCCAAGGCCTCCGCCCACCGGGACCGCGCCAGGGAGACGTGAGCGGCGGCCAGGCGCGCGTTCCCGGCGCCTTCGCCTTCGCCTTCCTCCTGAGCCTTCGCGGCGATCAGATCGGCCTCCACGAAGCGGCCTTGCCAGCCGAGCGCCGCCGCCAGCACCGCCCGGGCCGACGGCCGCTCGCTGTCCCCGGCGGGACCCTGCAGCACGTCGACGGCTCGGCGGGCCAGCCCCTCGGCGTCGGCGGGTTGCCCCGCGTCCAGCAGGAAGGCGGCGTGGGCGATGTGCGCGGCACCGAGCAACGCGGGCTCGGCGCCGCTGCCCTGCAGCAGGGTCCGGGCCGCGTCGAAGCAGCGGTGGGCTGCCTCTCCGTGGCCCAGCAGCGCCTCGACGAGGCCCAGGTTGCTCTGCACGGCGCCACCCACGCGGCGGTTGCCCAGCAGGCGGTTGCGGCGGCTGGCGTTGGCGAGGGACCGGCGGGCGGCGTCCAGGTCCCCGGTCTGGATGTGCAGGGCGCCCAGGTTGGCAGACGCCACCGACTCGCCGTGGGCGTCCCCCAGATCCCGGTGCACCTGCAGGGCCTGGCCGTACCAGTCAGCCGCTCGATCGAAGCGCAGGGAGAGCATCTCGATGACCCCCAGCGCGTTGAGGCTGAGCGCCAGCTGCCGCAGGTCGCCCGCCCGTCGCCAGGCAGCGAGCGCGGCGCGGTGGTGCACGGCCGACGGCAGCGGTCCCTCGACCTGCCAGGACAGCAGGGCCCGGGACGCGCAGAGCCAGCCGGCGCCCTGCAGGTCGTCGGGCAGCAGGCGGGCCTGTGCGCGCTGCAGCAGGGTGGAGGCGCGGCGGTGGTCGCCGGTGTGGCGGGCCAGGGCCGAGGCCTGGCAGAGGGCGACCACCTCCCGTCGACGGTCGCCGTCGGCGCTGGCCAGCTCGATCGCCAGGTCCAGCAGGGGCCCGGCCTCGTCGAAGCGGCTGCGTCGTCGCAACAGGCGCCCCAGGGCCAGGGCGACCGCGACCCCGTGGGGGGCGGGCGCGGGGTGGACGCGTCGGAGCGTGGCTTCGGCCAGATCGAAGGGCCCGGCCAGGCCCAGGTGGGCTTCGGCCACGAGGGCGGCGCGCGCGGCCGTGGCGCGTTGGCTGTCTTCGTAGCGGTCGACGATGGCCAGCAGGTTGGCGGTCTCCGGGGCCAGGCGGGCGTGGGCCTCGCGGGCGGTGGGGCTGTTCACCGCGGCGGCGAGGGGCTCGCCGAGGCTGAGGAAGTGCAATGCGTGGCGTTGGTGAGCGGCCTGGAGGGCCTCGCCGCGCAGCTGGTCGGCGGCGAAGGCAGCGATGCTGCGGTACAGGCCGAAGCGGGGGACGCCGTCGCCGCTGGGGGCCCGGAGCATCGAGCAGTCGCGCAGGGCTTGCAGGAGGTCGGGGACGTGGGCGCCCAGGTCCGAGAGCACGACTTCGGCGGCCGGCAGGTCGAAGCCACCGCGGAACACGGAGCAGCGGGCCAGGGCCTGTTGCTCCAGGTCGCTCAGTCCCTGCCATGAGGAGCGGATCACCCCCCAGAGGCTGGGGTCGTCGCCGTCGGCGGAGCCCGCGCCCGTGCGCGGCTGGCGGAGCTGCCGGAGGAGAGCGCCGGGGGCGACGTGGGCCAGGCGCGCGGCGGCCAACTCCAGGGCGAGGGGGACTCCGTCCAGGTGGGCGAGCAGGGCGTCGACGTCGGCGGGGTCGGGGCGCGCAGCGGGGTCGAGGCGCGCCCGCAGCAGCCGCTCCGACCCCGCGCGGTCCAGGGGGCCCAACTCCAGCAGGCGCTCCCCGGCGATCGCCAGCCGCCGCCGGGAGGTGATGAGGAGGTGGAGGGCGGGGTGCTGGTTCAGCCACGCGGAGAGCAGGTCGCCCAGGTCCGGACCGGGCTCCAGGGCGTCGATGATCAGCAGCAGGCGTCCCCCCGAGGAGAGGGCGGCCGAGACGGTCTCGGGGGAGGCGTGGGGCAGCGACAGCGCCGATGCGACGGCCTGGCAGAGCGCCGCGCCCGTGGCGGCACCGGAGGCGTCCACCCACCAGCACCCGCCCGGGGCGAAGGGGTCGAGGGCGGCGGCGGCGAAGCTCCGAGCCACCCGGCTCTTGCCCAGCCCGTCCGGCCCCAGCAGGGTCACCAGGCGACCCCCGTCGGCCTGGAGCCGGGCGAGCTCCTGCAGCGTCGCCTCGCGTCCGATCAGCGCTGATCCCTCCTCGCGGAGGTTGTGGCGGGGCTCCGAGGAGGGGCCCGATCCAGGCGGGGGCAGCCACCGGGGGGGCTCGTCGGAGCTCGGCGGGGGGGCGAGCAGGGCGTGCAGATCCCGCCCGGGGGGCTGGTCATCCAACAGCGACTGCAAGGCCGAGGCGACGCCATCGGCCCGCCGCATGCGGTCCTCGGGGTGGGGGGCGAGCATGCGCAGCAGCAGGGCACTGGCCCCGGGCGCCGCCGCCTCGGCCGGGTCCAGGCGGCCGGGCTGGAGCAGCACCCGGGCCATCTCGGGCAGCGCCAGGGCCGCGCGGTCGGGGCCGTCGGGGGGGAAGAAGCGCTGGCCTGAGAGCATCTCGAACAGCAGCAGGCCCAGCGCGAACTGGTCGGCGCGGCCGTCGATCGCGTGGCCCAGGAGCTGCTCGGGGGCCATGTAGGAGATCGTGCCGCGCACCTGGTCCGACTCGTGGTCGGGCGGCGCGCCGGCCGGGCGGGCCAGGCCGAAGTCCATCACCTTCACCAGCCCGTAGGGGGTCAGCAGGATGTTGGAGGGCTTCAGGTCGCGGTGCACGACCTCCAGCGGGGCGCCGTCCACGGTGAGGGCCTGGACGTGGGCGAGGGCCCGCGCGATCTGCAGGGCGGCTTCGATCGCCGCGCGCGGGGGCAGGGGGCCCGACCTCAGGTGCTCGAAGAGGGACCGGCCGGGCACCAGCTCCATGGCGAGCCAGGGGCGGCCCTCCTGCACGCCGAAGTCGTAGACGTCGACCACATTGGGGTGCTTCAGGCGGGCGCCGATGCGCGCCTCTTGCAGGAACGCCTGCTCGAAGACCGCCGCCTCCGCCGGGTCGGGCACCGGCCGCACCACCTTGACCGCCAGGTCCTTGCGGAAGCCGCTGGGTCCGTGCAGCTCCGCCCGGTAGACCGCGCCCATGCCCCCCCGGCCCAACAGGGCCACCAGCCGGTAGCGGCCGAGGTCCACGGGCAGCGTCTCAGGCAAGGGCGGGGTGGGAGGGCTCGTCAGTGGACCTTGAACTCCTGCGTGGACAGCGTGGCGCCCGCCGCGTCCGTGACCACCACCCGCCAGGCCCCGGGGTCCCGCGCGGTGACGTAGGACCAGGTGCGAAAGCGGCCCGTCTGCACGTCCAGTTCGCTGGTGTGCACCACGTCTCCGCCCCGGGTGTAGCGGTGGGTGATGGTGGTGGGCCCGTCGGCCTGCAGCTCGGTGAAAGCGTAGACCTTGGCCCCGGTGCGGAACCCGCGCTTGAGCTGTCGGGGCTCGCTGTCGACGACGTCGTGAGCGATCACCAGGCGGGTGACGGACACGGCGGGCGCCGGCTCGGCGGGGAACGCGGGGGGGGCGGTGGGGTCCGCGCTGCGGGGGACCGGCTGCACGGCGACGGGCGACGGCGAGGGCTCGGGCCGCTGCGACCACAAGGCCGCGCCGAGCAGCGCCACCACCAACGACGCCGCCAGCGGCATCCGGCGACGGGGGCGTCGGGGTCGGGAGGCGCGGGTGGGGGGCGGGGCGCCGGGGAGGGTTCCGTCGTGCAGGGCGGGCACATCGACGGTGGCGCCGCGGGCGCAGTCCAGGGCGAAGAGCAGGCGGTGCAGGGCGCGGTCGAAGGGCTGGTCGAAGAACGCGATCCGTTGGAGCCCGGCCAGCTGGTACGTGAGATCGGGGCCTTCGTCGGCGGCGGCCAGCTGCAGGGGCACGATGCGGCGCCCGAACTCCTCGGCCAGGGACAGCTCCTGGGCGACGTCCCTGCACTTCACCGACGCCGGCGACAGCACGACCACGAAGGCGTCGGCCGTTTGGAGGGCGCGGACGATGGCGGCGCGCCGCTCGCTGCCGGCGGCGATGGACGGGTGATCCACCCAGGGCTCCCAGCCCCCGGCGCGCAGCCCCTCCGCGAGCCGATGGACCCAGGCTCGATCCTCGCTGGAGTAGCTGATGAACAGGCTGCCGGGCACGCACCCTCCGCGGCCAGCTTAGTGCAGCGCGGGGAGCCGACGTGCTGGGGTCGGCCGGGCGGGGTGGTTGGAGGCGGGGTCAGGAGCCGCGGGGTTCGGCGCGTCGTCGTCGTCGGGGCAGCCACAGCAGGGGGAGGGCGACGGCGAGCTGCCGCGGGTCCCAGCCCACGGCGCAGCCCCCGCTGGGGGTGCAGCCGGCCTCGTCGATGGAGTAGATGCCCTCCTCATCCTCCAGGCACCAGGGAAGGCCGTCGCCGTCGAGGTCGGCGTGGGGGCCCACGAGGTCGCCGTCGCAGTCCTGGTCGATGGCGTCGCAGAGCTCGGTGGCGAAGGGGTGCCGCTCCGGGTCGGAGTCGTCGCAGTCGTTGTTGC
>CALCXL010000394.1 GCA_937907595.1 uncultured Pseudomonadota bacterium | reverse complement strand
GTAGACCTTGCCGCTGCACAGCACCACGCGCTCCACCTTCGCGGGATCCACGTCGGGGTCGGTCAGCAGGGGCTGGAACCAGCTGTTGCTGATCTCGTCCAGGGTGCTCACCGCCCGGGGATGCCGCAGCAGCGACTTCGGGGTCATGATCACCAGCGGCTTGCGGAAGTTCTGGCGGAGCTGGCTGCGCAGGGCGTGGAAGTACTGCGCCGGCGTGGTCAGGTTCATCACCCGCCAGTTGTCCTCCCCGCTGAGGTTGAGGAAGCGCTCCAGCCGGGCCGAGCTGTGCTCCGGGCCCTGGCCCTCGTAGCCGTGGGGCAGGAGCATCACCAGGCCCGAGCAGCGGTTCCACTTGGCCTCCGAGCTGCAGATGAACTGGTCGATCAGCACCTGCGCGCCGTTGGCGAAGTCGCCGAACTGGGCCTCCCAGAGCACCAGGGCGTCGGGGCGGATCAGCGTGTAGCCGTACTCGAAGCCCAGGCAGCCGGCCTCGCTGAGCGGGCTGTTGAAGACCTCGAACGTGGCCTGATCGGGGCTGAGGTGGGCCAGGGGCACCCACTGCTTGCCGGTGTTCTGGTCGTGCAGCACGGCGTGGCGGTGGCTGAACGTGCCGCGGCCGCTGTCCTGGCCCGTCAGGCGGATCGGGTGCTGCTCCAGGGCCAGGCTGCCGAAGGCCAGGGCCTCCCCCGCCGCCCAGTCCAGGGGCTTGGTGCCGCGGGCCATGGCCGCGCGGGTGTCCAGGACGCGCTGCACCTTTCGGTGCACCTTGACGTGATCGGGCACCTCGCTGGTGCCCTTGAGGATGCGCACGGCGACGTCGGCGCCGATCTTGGTGGGGTAGCCCACCGCCGCGGGGTCGTAGCCGGCGTGCAGGCCCTTCCAGAGCCCCGCCAGCTCGCCGTGGGCGGGCTCCACCTCACGCGCGCGGGTCAGTTCGGAGTCGAGGTGGGCCCGGATGCGCAGGGACGCGCCCTCCACGTCCTGCTCCGTCAGCACGCCCTGGCTGATCGCCTCCTCGCTGAAGACCTCCAGCGGCGTGCGCATGGCCCGGACCCGCTGGTACATCAGGGGGTTGGTGAACGCGGGCTCGTCGGCCTCGTTGTGGCCGTACTTCCGGTAGCAGACCAGGTCGATGACGATGTCCTGGCCGAACTCCTGGCGGTACTCGGCGGCCAGGCGGGCGGCGAAGGCCACGGCGCCCAGGTCGTCGGCGTTGACGTGCAGCACCGGCAGCAGGATGACCTTGACGATGTCCGTGCAGTGCTCGCTGGAGCGCGAGTCCTCGGGGTCCGTGGTGAACCCGATCTGGTTGTTGACGACGATGTGGATGGACCCGCCGTTGTCGTAGCCCTCCAGGCGCCCCAGGTTGATCGTCTCCGTGGAGATGCCCTGGCCGGCGATGGCGGCGTCGCCGTGGATGATGATCGACAGCGCCGTCTTGCGGTGGGTGTCCTTGAGGTGGTCCTGGCGGGCCCGCACCGCGCCCTCCACCACCGGCGCCACGAACTCCAGGTGGCTGGGGTTGAAGGCCAGGTTGAGGTGGACCGAGCGGCCCGAGGGCATGGCGACGTCCGCGGAGTAGCCCAGGTGGTACTTGACGTCGCCCGAGCCCAGGTGCTCGGGGCGGTGCCCCTTGTCCTCGAACTCCTCGAAGATGTCCCCGTGGGCCTTGCCCAGGACGTTGGCCAGCACGTTCAGTCGGCCGCGGTGCGCCATGCCGATCGTGGCGGCGTCCACGCCCAGCTTGGCCGCGGTGTCGATGAGGATGTCCAGGAAGGGGATGATCGACTCCCCGCCCTCCACGCTGAAGCGCTTGGCGCCCAGGAACTTGGTGTGGATGAAGGTCTCGAACTTCTCCGCGGACGTCAGCTTGTCCAGCACCCGCAGGGCGGTCCTGCGGTCCAGGGGGTGGTGCCCGCCCGGCTCCTCGATGCGGTGCTCCAGCCAGCGGCGGCGGCGCTCGTCCCGGATGTACATGAACTCCGAGCCCAGGGTCCCGCAGTAGGTGGCCTCGCAGCGGTCGATGATCGCGCGGAGGGTGCTGTGCTTGGGCCCGGCCAGGCGGCCGGTGTGGAACGTGGAGTCCAGATCGCCGGTGGAGAGCCCGTGGTACTTCAGCGTGAGCTGCGGCAGCTTGCGGCGCGCGCGTAGGCCCAGGGGGTCCAGGCGAGCGACCAGGTGCCCGTTGCGGCGGTACGCGGAGATCAGCTGCAGCACCGCGGCGTTCTTGTGGGTGTGCTCGGCCCGGCCGGCCATGGCGCCCGCGGCGGCCCCCCCGAAGATGGACCTCCGCACCGGCGGCGGGGAGACCACTTGGCTGGGGTCCACGCCGTTCTCGTCGCGCCACTCGTCGAAGAACGCGTGCCACGAGGGCTCGACGCTGGACGGTGACTCCAGATATTGCGCGTAGAGCGCTTCGATCCAGGCGCGGTTTGCGCCGTTGAGGGCAGGCATCGGTGGGCTCCCTGGCGGTCGGTGAGTTTGGGCCACCGGGGGCGGATTTCAAAGGGGCGCGGGCCGGTTTCCCGTTCCGGTCCAAGAAAGCTGGCCCGGCGATGCGCCGCCTTTCGTCTCTGGCGGGGAACCCTGAGACCCCTGGAGGCCCCGATGCGTTGCTCCTTCTTTTCCCTCGTCCGCGCCCTGTTCCTGCTCTCCCTGCTCCCCGGCTGCGGCGCGGGGGGCTCCCCGGACCCCCAGGCTGCGGTCGATCCGCCGGAGCCTGCCGACCAGCACGACGTCGACCGATTGCAGGCCCGCCTGGACACCATCGACGCGGCGCTGAGCGAGGTTCGGGGTCGCCTGGCGGCGGCGGAGGTGGAGGGGGACGTCTCCTCCCAGCGCGCGGCGGTGCAGGAGGCGATCGTCGTCACCCTGAGCGAGGGCGTGAGGGCCATCGACGACCGGCTGGAGGCCGTGGACGACATGGCGTCGACCGCGTTCGCCGCGGCGGGCTGGACCGAGGACACGGTGCTCGATCACCAGGCCCAGCTCTCCGCCGTGCACGCCCACGTCGCCGCCGACGGCCTCCGGCTGGGCGCCCTGGAGGGGCTGCGCGCGGGCCTGCGCCCCGTCGCCCTGGACTCCGCCGCCTGCGGGCTGGCCACCGACGACGGCGGGGTGATCTACCGGGTGGCGCCGGACCTGCTGCCCGGAGAGCTCCTGCTGCGCGACGTCGACGGCTCCGGCCTGCGGGTGGAGTCCCCGGTGGCCGTGACCTGCGGCGTCACCAGCGTCGGGCCCGACGGCGATCTGGCCGACGCGCCCCCCGCGGTGACCTGGGGCGGCGCGGTCTACCTGCTGCCCGAGCATGGGGCCTGGTTCCGCGTGGGGGTCTGATCACGCTGCTCCGCGCCCTGGAGCCGGGGAGGCGGTCCGCGAGGGCCCGCCCGACCGGCCGTCCGGTGCTCTACTATCCACTGACTCCGAGGAGCGGTGGATGATGAACAGATACGCGCTCAGCGCCCTTGCGCTGGGCCTCACCCTGGCCCTTCCCGGCCCCCTGCACGCCCAGGCCTGGTTCCAGGGCGCTCCGGCCTGGACCCTCGAGGGCTCCAGCGGCGGTGCCCAACTGGGACACGTCGGCACCGGCGCGGACCTCAACGGCGACGGCTACCACGACATCGTCGTCGGCAGCCCTGGCGCGGGCGGCCAGCAGGGCTACATCGACTTCTTCCTGACCGACCCGGCCACCTACCTGCCGGTCACCACGGTCACCGCGCTCTGGGGAGGCGGGGTCGGCGGCACCCAGCTCGGCCGGGTGATGGGCTCGTCGGGCAGCGTCGGCGGGGACGAGAAGGACGACCTCATCCTCGGCGTGCCCTACTGGGACGACGGCGCCTCGGACACGGGCGGCACCTGGTTCCTGGAGGGCAGCGACACCGTGGGCACCGCGCCTCCGGACATCATGCCGTCCCGGGCCGCGGGCTTCGCCAACGTGCGCGAGGGCTGGGACCTGGGGGTCGGCGGGGACATCGACGGCGACGGCTGCAACGACTGGGTCGTCGGCATGCCCGGCCAGGAGCGCTTCGCGGTGGGCTACGGCTGCCAGGTCGAGTGGGACTCGCGCTTTGAGGTGCATCAGGCCACCGGCGTCGCAGGGCAGGCCGGCGAGTCGGTGGCCACGGGCCTCAGCCTGGACAACGACGACCGCGCGGACGTCGTGATCAGCGGCGACGGCCAGCAGATCGAGGTCTACCTCAACGACTCCTGGGGCACCTGGAACAACCCCGCTCCCTGGGCGACGTGGACCGCGGCGTCGTTCAGCGCGACGGGCAGCGGCTTCGGCGACGCCCTGGCCATCGGCGACTACGACGGCGACGGCTACGGGGACGTGGCCATCGGCGGGCCGCAGTTCACCTACATCACGCAGAACCGCGGGGCGGTCTGGATCTGTTGGGGCGGCCCCAGCGGCCCCGTCGTCACCGGTTGCACCACCGCGCGCCAGGGCAACCAGGTGGCCGAGCTCCTGGGCTCGGAGGTGGTGACGCTGCCCGACGCGGACGGCGACGGGGACGACGAGCTGCTGATCAGCGCGCCCGGCTGGAGCGGCACCATCAGCCGCCAGGGCCGGGTGATCCTCCTGGAGGGCGGCGCGCGCGCGACCTTCGGCGGGAGCATCGCGTGGTCGGCGGTGGGCGATCAGAGCGGGCTGCCGGGCTTCGGCCAGGTCAACGCGCTGGCCTCGGCGGGCGACGTCAACGGGGACAACCTGGGCGACGTGCTCATCGGCGCCCCCCTGTGGGACGGGGCGACCGGCGCCAACCGCGGCAAGGTGGAGCTGTACCTGGGCGTGCCGGGCAACGATGCCTGCGTCGACGCGCCCCTGATCGGCGTTGGGGACACGGTCTCCAGCGGCACGCGCACGGCCACGGTGGACCCCGACGCGCAGGCGGCCGGCACCTGCGGCACCAACAACGCCCTGACCAGCTACCTGGGCACCTGGTACCAGTTCGATGGCACCGGGGCCACGCTGCGGCTCTCCACCTGCGGCACCGCCGGCTACGACACGCAGTTGACCGTCTACACCGGCGGCTGCTCGGCCCTGGCCTGCAACACCGGCAACGACGACGTGAACCCCCTCTGCGCCGGCAACACCAGCCAGCTGGACGTTCCCACGGCCGTCGGGGAGACCTACTGGGCCTACGTGCACGGCTACGACGCCTCGACTGGCCCCTACACCTTGTCCCTGTCGCAGGCGCCGGCCACGTCGGACTCCGACGGCGACGGCAGCCTGGACGCCGTGGACTGCGCCCCCACCGACCCGAGCACCTACCCCGGCGCCCCCGAGCAGTGCGATGGCGTGGACAACGACTGCGACGGCAACATCCCCCCAGACGAGACCGACAACGACGGCGACGGGTGGGCCCTCTGCGCCGGCGACTGCGACGACGGGTGGGCCGCCCGGTACCCGGGCGCAGCGGAGGCCTGCGACGGGGTGGACAACGACTGCGACGGGGTGCTGCCGTCCGACGAGGAGGACCTGGACGGCGACAGCTACCCGACCTGCGCCGGCGACTGCGACGACAGCCAGTCCGAGCTCAACCCCGGCTCCGCCGAGGTCTGCGACGGCTTGGACAACGACTGCGACGGGACGGTGCCCGCCAACGAGCAGGACGCCGACAGCGACGGCATCCCCCCCTGCGACGGCGACTGCGACGACGGGGACCCCGACATCAACCCCGCCGCGAGCGAGGCCTGCAACGGCGTGGACGACGACTGCGATGGCGCCCTGCCCGTCGACGAGGAGGACGGCGACGGCGACGGCTGGACGCCCTGCGACGGCGACTGCGACGACAGCTGGGACGCGGTCAGCCCCGACGCCGTGGAGGCGGGCGCCGATCCCTGCAGCAACTTCATCGACGACGACTGCGACGGGGACATCGACGCGGCGGACCCGGGCTGCGCCTCGGGGGACGACGACGACGACACGGCGCCCGACGACGACGACGACACGGCGCCCGACGACGACGACGACACGGCCCCGGACGACGACGACGACACGGCCCCGACGACGACGACGCGGCCGACGACGACGACTCCGTGGCGCCCTCGGGCTCCGAAGCGGACGCTTGCGACGACGGCGTGGACAACGACGGCGACGGCTACGTCGACGACGCGGACCCGGAGTGCTGGTCCCGGGGCGTCTTCGGCTGCTCGGCCGGTGGGTCGGGCCGCGCGGGGGGCTTCGGCGTGCTGGCCTTGCTGCTGCTGGGCTGGCGTCGGCGCTCCGGGCCCCGGAGCCGGGGAGCCGCGAGCCGGGCGGGGGCGGCGCTGGGCCTGTTGTTGCTGGGATCGACCGCGGTCACCGCGTCGGCCGGGACCCCCGAGGAGTGGCGTCGCCAGGTCGCCTTCGCGGAGCTTGAGATCCGGGAGGGCAACTTCGACCGGGCCCGGCGCGCCGCCGACTCCGCCCTGCTGCTGGCCCCGGAGAACACCGACGCCCTCTACGTGAAGGCCCGCGCCCTGGAGGCCCTGGGGGAGGCGGACGAGGCCGCGAAGGTGCTGGCCGCCTACTTCGCCGTGGTCACGCCCCTGGGCCTGCACGCCGACGCCGGGACCCTGCGGATCCGCTTGGAGGCCGCTGCGCCCCCAGCCGCGGGCGACGACGCGGCCGACGGCGACGCCGCTGCGGGCGAGGTCGGCGACGGCGAGGCCGAGGGCGAGGCCGCTGATGGCGAGGCCGCTGACGGTGAGACCGTCGAGGGTGAGGCCGCCGAGGGTGAGGCCGCTGAGGGCGAAGCCGTCGAGGCTGAGGCCGCCGAGGGTGAGGTCGCTGAGGGCGAAGCCGTCGAGGCTGAGGCCGTCGACGACGGAGCCGCGGAGGCCGCTGCGGAGGCCGAGGCCCTGGCCGCCCGGGAGGCCGCCCGCACCGCGAAGGTCCAGTCGGCCGACTTCGACGAAGCGGGGATCACCGTTCGCCTCTTCGACGACCCCGACTTCCTGCCGCTGCCGTCGGGGGGGGCCTTGATGGTCACGCCGGGGGAGCGGGTGCTGCGCATCGAGGGCGAGTACGGGCGGGTGGATCTGCCCGTGACCGTGGCCGGCGGCCGGGGTCGGCGCGCCGGAGCGTCGGTGAGCCCCGCGGCCCTGGCCCCCGCGGCCCTGCTCGTGGCGGGCCTGCCGGCCGGAGCGGTCGTCTCCATCTCCCAGAAGGGCCCCTCGGGCATCGTGATCGAGGAGCTGTACGCCACCTCGGCCCGCTACGAGGACGTGCACCCCAGCGGCATCCCGGTGGTCCCCCCCCAGACCATCGGGGACCTGGTGGGCGCGCCGGCGACGGTCAGCGTGCGGCACCACAAGTACGGCTCGTCCGAGCAGCAGGCGACCCTGAAGGCGGGGGCGGTCGCCCGCATCACCTTCGACCCCTACTCCCTGCCCAAGCAGCCCGACGCCGAGCTGGCCGCCTCCACGATCAAGGCGGCCGAGGACGCCAAGCTCAACGCCCGCGTCGCCGAGGCCGCCGCCGCCGAGGCCCTGGTCGGCCCTCCCCCCGAGCAGGAGCAGCCGAAGAAGGAGCCCGCTCCGGTGGTGCGCTTGCTGCCCACCATCGCGCTGGCCGGCGCCGGCGCCCTGCTGGGAGGCGTCTTCATGGGAGGTGCCGCGGGCCAGGCCACCGCCGCCGCCGGGCACCGCGACGAGGCCGAAGCCGCCGCCTTCGCCGGGGACGAGCTGGCCTTCACCCAGGCCCAGGAGCTGCACGACGCCGCCCGGCAGGCGGAGACCGGGCTCTTCGCGGGCTCCCTCGCCGCCACCGGCACCGCGGTCGCGGGGCTGGTCGTCACCGTGGTCCTGGACCAGAAGCGCAAGGCCCAGGCTGCCGCCCTGAAGGCCAGCGCGGTCGCCGACGCGGAGTAGCTCGCCCGGCGCCTCCTAGGAGAACGCCACGGTCGCCCGCGCCGCCTGCAGCGCGTCGACCGCCCGCTGCCAGCTGGCCTCGTCGGCGAAGCCGTAGCGCTTGTTGGCGTGCACGACCGTCCACCGCGTGTTCGACAGCCCGCAGTAGCAGAGCTCGTAGACGTTCTTGATGTGGTCGTCGTGAACGTAGAAGCCGCCGGGCACAGAGCCGTCGGGCTCCACCACCACGATGCCGCGCTCCACCATCGACCGGTTCACGATCCAGTCGCCGTCGATGACGCCCTTGCTGCCCACGTCGGGCCAGTCCTGCCACAGGAAGTCCGGGGACTTGCCCGGCCGCATGAGGGTGCAGGTGTCGACGATGACGCCGGCCTCGTCCCGCCGCAGCAGGTACTCGTACTGCGCGTCGCCGAAGCGGGCCTTGAGGCGCACCTGCCAGTGCTCGGTGCGGCGCTCCCGGTCCTCGCCCATGCGCAGGGTGCCCACGTGCACCACCGTGCCGTTCCAGACCTCCGCCTTCATGTCGGTGTCCGCGTTGATGTTCTGGCCCTGGCGCATGGCGACGTCGATCAGCTCGAAGAACACGCGCGGGTCGTCCCGCCGCATCTCGTGGCTGAGGGTGACCTCCAGGGGGGCGACGATGGGCAGGCGCACGTCCTCGGCCTCCAGGCGCACGGCGGCGTAGCGACCGTCCAGGCGCTGCCACTCCTCCAATTCGGCCACGATCTCCGAGCTCCCCGGCTCCCAGTAGACGCGGTAGAGGCGACGTCGCGCGGCGTCGTCCAGGTGGGTGCCCAGGAACGAGCGGTCGGAGCCCTTCGCCAGGTCGATGGTCGTCTCGTCCCGCTCCTCTTTGAGGTGGCCGGTGGCGGGGTCGAAGCCGTGCAGCTTGAGGCGGACGGACAGGGTGGCGTCCTGCACCGCGATCAGGTTGTAGTCGCCCTCCACCGTGCGCAGGTAGCGGGGGTTCGGCGCGAAGTCGATGGCGCCGGGCACCGCGTGGCAGCGCTGGAAGACCGAGGCCATGTCCGCGTCGCCGTCCGCGAAGGTGATCCCGGTGACCACGAACGCGTCCTGTCGACCGCCCAGGGGCCAGCGAAAGCTCTTGCCGGGGCCGGGGCCCTGGAACTGCAGGCGGTCGGGCCGGCTGTCGTTGCGGGAGCCGCCGAAGCGCGTGATGCCGCGCTGGTACGCCCCGCCGCCGTCCAGGGAGCGGTAGGAGGACCCCAACTCCAGGGCGCTGGTGAAGGCCTCCAGCAGGAGGTCGCGGGTGAACTCGGTGGCCGCGGCGGTGTCGCTGCGCCACTCGGTGACCTGGGGGGCGTCGTGAAAGACGATGCCCAGCTGCTCTTGCACCGCCTTGATGTCGCAGTGGCCGGCCCAGGAGATCCAGCCGATGGGCTGACTCGCCACCCAACCGTCGCCGTCCCAGTCGAAGCGCACGCCCGAGCGCAGCTTCGGGTCGTCGGGGGCGCGGCGAAAGGTCAGCTGATCGGGGGTGCGCGGGATGCGGCGCAGCAGATCGTCGGGCACCTCCACCGGGCCGTCGTCGTCGTGCAGCGCGTCGCCGACGCGGCGGAGCCAGCGCCCGGCCTTTGGGTGGTCGGAGCCGGGCTGCACGCGCAGGAGCTCGAAGGCGGGGGCCAGGCTGTCGGCGCTCTCAGGGGTCTCCGACGCGATCTGCCGCGTCTCTCGGCAGATGAGGAAGCCGCCCAGGCTGGTCTCGATGTCCAGCTCGTTGATGCCGTGGAAGGCGTACTTGTGGCGCATCAGGTGGTCCAGGTGCCGCTGGGCCTGCTCGCGCTGCCGCTTGATGGCGGCCTGCTGCTCCGACGGCAGGATGGCCAGGGCCTCGTCCCCGTCGGGCAGGGACTCCAGCAGCCGCTCCAGGTAGTGCACGAAGGGCGCGTCGTGGCCGAACGAGTGATACGTCCCCGTGTTGTGGTCGTCGAAGGGCTGCGGGCCGCTGAAGGCCAGATCCTCCAGGGCCGCCAGGGCGTAGCGGGCGTCCAGGCCCAGGGAGTCGACCCAGGCCCGGGCGGCGGCGAAGAAGCGGGCCTTGCGCTGGCCGGTGATCGACGCGTGCCAGAAGGCGCTGGAGCCCGCGGGCGCGTCGGCGGCGTCAAGATCCTCGCCGGCCAGGGCGGGCGCGGCGGCCTCCAGTCCGGCGATCAGCGCGGCTTCCACCCCGGCGGCGTCGGTGGGGGCGTCCGCGGGGGGCGTGAAGAGGGGGGCGTCGGCGCCGGGATCGACGGCGGGCGGCATGGTCACCTGCAGGCGCGGGTGCGGGCGTCCGCCGTCGTCGACGACCTCGAACAGGGTCAGCTCGGTGCGACCGCCCGGCTTGAGGCTCCGGTGCCGCACGTCCTTGATCCGCTGCCCGCCGAGGGCCTCCAGGTCGATCTCCAGAAAGCTCCGCCAGGCCTCGTCCCGCACTGCTCGCATCGTCGCTCCTCCTGCCCCGGATTCCGGATCGGGCGGCGGGCAGGGTGGCACGGACAGGGGGTGGTTGCGACCTGATCCCCGGGGACTCGGCGCGGCGCGGCTCGCGGCTCGTCAGGGGCTGCAGAGCGCGGCGTCCGCCGAGGACACGCGGCAGGTGGGGCTGGCGAGCAGATCGCAGTGCACCGCCGTGCCGCTGCCGGAGCGCAGGGTCACCTCCACGCTGGCCTGGGGGCTGTCCTCCACCAGGGACATCGCCACCCGGTGGGCGCCGGCGGAGAGGGAGCCCGTGGGTGCGGCGAAGGAGCGAACGCGCTGCGGGCGTGGCCGCCCGTCGATCCAGAGGTAGGCCCCCGCCGGCCGGCTGGTGACCAGCAGGCAAGGCGCCGCTGGCGCCGTGGACCCCGCCGAGGGGGCGGGCGCGGGCTCCGCGGGGGAGGGGGTGGCCGACGGCTCCGCGGCGGGCGGGCTGGACGCGGCCTCCGTCGGCGCTTCTGGGACCGGATCGCGGGCGACGGCAGGTGCGTCGGACCCCTCGGCCGGCCGGGGCGATGCGGCCTCGCTCTGCTCCGGGCGCGGCTCCGTCGCGGGTCGGGGCTCCGGTGCGTGGGCCCGTTCGGCGGGTGCATCCGC
>CALCXL010000393.1 GCA_937907595.1 uncultured Pseudomonadota bacterium | reverse complement strand
GTTGTGCACCACGATCGCGCCGGGCAGGCCCTCGCCGTCGCCGGAATGGGTGACCAGGACCTGATCGACGCCGCGGAACAGCTGGCGGGCCACCCGGACGCGGACCTCGCCGCGGGGATCGTGGGCCACGAAGCCGTGCTGGGTGTGCACGTGGCGGGCGCCGGCCAGACGAGCGGCGATGCGTCCCCAGAGGAGGGCGCGCTCACCGTGGGTGTGAAGCACGGCGCCAGGGCCCAGGGCGCGCAGGCGGGCCGTGAGGTCGCGGACGGCGGGGGGATCCATCGAGCTGTCCGCGCTGCGCTGAAAGACCTGGGCGCCCCGATCGATCAGGCGTTGGGGTACGGGCGACGGGAACGGTCGGCTGCCGGTCGCCAGCCAGGCCATAGGATGCACCCCCAGCCCGCGGAGCGCCGCGAGGCTCTCCTCCATCGATCGGGGGGCGCCGGCGAGTTCACCGGGCCAGGCGAGGGCGTGCAGGACTCGGGGAGGCGTCATCGGGGGCGGAACATAACAGCGCCCGGGCCTCATCGCTGCTCTGCGCCGCTACGATCGGCGCGTGCGTGGTCGACCGCTCCTGGTAGCCGGGCCTTGCGGGCTCGAAGACGAATCGACCACCCTGGCCGTGGCGCGCGGCGCGTCGGAGATCGCCGAGCAGCTGGGCTTCGACTTCTGGTTCAAGGCGTCCTTCGACAAGGCCAACCGGACCTCCGGTGAGGGCTGGCGGGGACCGGGCCTTCAGGAGGGCCTCCGGCAGCTGGCCGCCGTGCGCGACGCCACGGGGGCGCGCATCCTCACCGACGTCCACGAGCCCGGACAGGCCGCGCCGGCAGCCGAGGTGGCCGACGTGTTGCAGATCCCGGCGTTCCTCTGCCGGCAGACCGACCTGCTGGCGGCCGCCGGGGCGACGGGGGCCACGGTCAACCTGAAGAAGGGGCAGTTCCTGGCGCCCTGGGCGGTGGGGCCCGCGGTGGACAAGCTGCGCAGCGCGGGCGCGCGGGAGGTCTGGCTGACCGAGCGCGGCACGACGTTCGGCCACGGGGACCTCGTGGTGGACTTCCGGGGCCTGCTGCCCATGCGCGCGACCGGCTGCCCGGTGATCTTCGACGCCACCCACTCGGCGCAGCGGCCGGGCGCCCACGGGACCTCCAGCGGGGGGGACCGGTCGGCGGTGCCCCTGCTGTGCCGGGCCGCGGCGGGGGCGGGCTTCGACGGCCTGTTCCTGGAGGTGCACCCCGAACCGGCGCGGGCGCGGTCGGACGCCGACACCCAGTGGCCCCTGTCGGAGCTGCGCCCCCTGCTGGAGGCCTTCGCGGCGCTGTGGTCCCTGGGACGCAGCCTGGACGGGCGTTGAGGAGCCTGCTGCTCTGCTCCCGGGCGCCCTGGCCCCTCCACGGCGGCGACCGGATCCGCACCTGGCACCTGGCCCGCGCCCTGGCCGATCTTGGGGAGGTCGACGTGGTGGCCGCCCTGGGACCGGACGAGGACCCCGACGCCGTGCGCGCCGCCCTCCCCTTCGTGCGCCGCCTCCACCTCCCCGTGCTCGCCCGGGGGGGCGCGGCGCTGCGCGCGCTGGGGGCCCTGCCCGGGGATCGGCCCTTGCAGCAAGCCCTCTACGACAGCCCGGCGCTGCGGTCGGCGGTCCAACAGGCCCTCGGTGAGCGGCCTGACGTCGTGCTGGCGCACCTCCTGCGCACGGTCCCGTGGCTGCCCCGGGACACCCCGCCGCTCGTCGTCGACGTGCAGGACGCCCTGAGCCAGCAGTACGCCTCCGCAGCCGGCCGGGGGCACGGATGGCGGCGCCTGGCCATGACGCTCGAGCGGCGACGCCTGGCCCCCGCGGAGGCCGCCTGCGTCGACCGGGCCGACGCCACGACCTTCATCTCCGCCCGGGACGCTCGAGCCGTCCTGCCCTCCCCTCCCGGCCGCTGGGCGGTGCTTCCGGCGGTGGTGGACCCCCAGGCCTTCGGACCCGGACCCGAGCGCCCGGATCCCGACGTCATCGGCTTCGTGGGGCAGCTGCGCACCGCCGCGAACCGGGACATGCTGGAGCACTTCGTGCGGCGGGTCTTCCCCCTGGTGCGCTCGGCCCGGCGGGACGTTCAGCTGCACATCGTCGGGCGGGGCGCCGATCGGGCGATCCGTCGGCTGGCCCGCACGCCCGGGGTGGTCCTGGTCGGGGCGGTGGACGACGTGGCACCGACGCTGCGGCGCTGCTGGCTGACGATCTGCCCCCAACGCTTCGGCAGCGGGGTCCAGAACAAGGTGCTGCAGAGCCTGGCCGTCGGCACGCCGGCCGTGATCACGCCCGTGGTGGCCGAGGCCCTTGGGCCAGTGGAGGGGGTCCAGGTGGGCGGGCTGGACCGCAGCTTCGCCATGCGGACCGTGGAGCTGTTGGGCGATCCCGACGAGCGGGGCCGGCTGAGCAGGGCTGGGCAGGCGTTCATCGCGCGGCAGCACCACCCCAGCGCGCTCACCGCGGCGCTGTCGGACCTGCTCGCGGCCCTGGGGGCGTCGCCTCCGGGATGATCAGGAGCCCTCGCCGTCGGGGCCCACGTCCCCGGGGCGGGGCGGGGTGGCGAGGGAGGCCTGCAGATCCGGGGCCGCCGCCAGGGGGCCGGTGGACGGAGCCTCGCCCTCGGGCGGGCGGAGGTCGGGCCGCTCGTCGCCCAGCCGGACCCGGGTGGCGGCCAGGAAGAACAGGGCGCCCGAGGCCAGGGCGTGGGCCGCGGCGACGGTGGGCTGCTCCACCCCGGCGAGCAGCAGCAGGACCGCCAGGGCCACCGCCGGCAGCGCCGCCAGGGAGGCGACGGTCACCAGCGTTCCGAAGCGGGGCACGTAGAGCCCCCGGAAGAACAGCGCGCGGTACAGCCCGACGAAGAAGAAGATCAGGAGCAGCTGCCAGGCGGAGACCGCGGCCACGCCCACCATCCACAGGAACGCGACCAGCCGCGAGAGGTAGTCACCCAGGAAGTCGAGGAGCTCCGGGCCGTCCAGGCTCAGGGGGCCCAGGCTCGCCTCCACGCCGCTCCAGGGGTAGCCGGTCGCCACCCGCCGGTCCCGCTTGTAGACGACGATCGCCTCCCGCGTGATGTGCACCACAGCGCGCTGGTCACCCCGCTCTCCGGGCAGGGACTCCAGCTGCTCCGTCGACGTGTCGAGCACCATCACGAAGGGGCCCGCGTCCAGCAGACGACCAGGCGCTGCCTCCACGGTGGCCAGCCCACCGGCGATGCTCACGCGCGGCATCAACCACAATTGGGAGTCGCGCAGGCCGTCGAGGCTGCGGCTCATGCGCAGGTCGAAGGCCCCTGCCAGCAGGGCGCCGGACAGGCCCAAGACCCCCAGCAAGAGGATCACCGCGATGCGCGGGGGCAGCGCGGCCGCGCGGGGGTAGATCGCCAGGCCCGTGAAGGGGCCCAGCAGCAGCTCGATCCAGGAGGGGCTCACGACGAGCGAGGGTAGCAGCGGCGCGGGCCGCAGCCTTGCGGGGACCGACGGGAACGAGGCTCAGGACGTGGTTGGAGAGCGTTTGAACTGCAACCCGGATTCCGGCATGGTGCTCCGCCTCCCAGGAGATCGACCATGGCCGACGTCCAGCCCCCCAGCGAGCCCGCCCCCACAACCCCCGAGGAGGTCGCCGCCATCGAAGCGCGGTGGCTGAAGGAGGTCTACAAGGGGGACAGCCTCCCCGAGTTGACGCTGCAGGTCGTGGTGATCTCGGTCTTCCTCGGCTTCCTGATGATCTGCTTCAACATCTACATGGGGTTGAAGACGGGCTGGGGCGAGGGCGGCTCCATCATCGCGGTCATCCTGGGCTTCGCGGTCATGAAGGCGCTGGGCCGCGAGTACTCGGTGCTGGAGAACAACGCCACGCAGACCTTCGCGTCGGCGGCGGGCAGCCTGGGCAACATCGTCAACGTCATCCCGGCGCTGATCCTGCTGGCCGAGGCCGGGGTCATCGAGCGCGGGCCGACGTTCATGGAGGTCCTGCTCTGGGTCTTCTTCACGTCGTTCCTGGGCGTGTTCTTCGCGATCCCGCTCCGTCGGCAGATGCTGGTGATCGACCAGCTGGTGTTCCCCACGGGCACCGCCGCCGCGCAGACCATCCAGGCCATGCACGCCACCGGCGCCGAGGCCATGAGCAAGGCGAAGATGCTGGGTGGGGTCGGCCTGGTCTCCGCGGTGATCACGCTGGGGCAGAACTTCCTGCACTGGCCGGCGCACGCGGTCGCCTTCCCCTTCACGAAGATCAAGACGTTCGGTGGCATCGCGCTCAGCAAGCTGACGTTCGCGACGGCCATCTCACCGATGATGTTCGGCGCGGGCTTCCTGGTGGGCCCGCGGGTGGGCACGTCGCTGCTGATCGGCGGCTTCGCGGCCTTCGGGATCATGGCGCCCCTGGTCATCGAGGCGGGCATCGCCGAGGACATCGCGCGCAACCTGATCCGCCCGGAGAACCGCGAGTTCTGCGCCGCCATGTTCTCGGGGGCGGTGCCCATGGACGAGGCCACGTTCGGGGCCCAGTGCAAGGCCCTGGCCCAGCTTCAGGCCGGCTCCTACTACTCGCTGGTGGTCAAGTGGACCATGTGGCCGGGCCTGGGGATCATGGTGGCGTCGGGCCTGACCTCCACGTTGATGAAGTGGGAGATCGTCCTCTCCGCGCTGAAGTCCCTGGTCAAGCCCACCGGCGGCGTCTCCCCCATCGCCCACCTGGAGTTCCCCAAGCGCTACTGGGTCGGCGGCCTGATCTTCAGCACCATCGGCGTGTGCGGGATGCTGCAGATGAACTTCGGCGTGCCCTGGTACTTCGGCCTGCTGTCGGTTGCCCTCAGCTTCCTGCTGTCGGTGATCGCGGTGCGGGCGACGGGCGAGACCGACATCAACCCCGTGGGCGCCATGGGCTCGGTGACGCAGATCGCCTTCGGCACCCTGCAGAGCGCCACCATGAGCGGCGCCAACATGGTGGGGGCCATCACCACCGGCAACCTGATGACGGGCGGCGTGGCGGCGGGCGGCGCGTCCGAGGCGGCCGACATGATGCAGGACCTCAAGACCGGCTGGCTGGTGGGCGCCACCCCCCGCCGGCAGGTCTACGCGCAGCTGATGGGCGTGCTCATCGGCTCCTTCTTCTGCGCCGGCATCTTCTGGGTGCTGATCCAGGCCGCCCCCATCGGCTCGGAGACCTGGCCGGCGCCCGCGGCGATCACCTGGTCGGGCCTGGCCCAGATGATGGCGCAGGGGGCCTCCGCGCTGCCCGGCGGCGCCCTGCAGGCCCTGGCCGTCGGCGTGCTCATCGGCGTGGCCATCCCGCTGATCCAGGCGAAGGCCCCGGCCGCCGTCGTGGCCTGGATGCCGTCGGCGGTGGGCCTGGGCGTGGCGATGGTCGTGCCCTACCAGTACTGCGTGTCGATCTTCCTGGGCTCGATGGTCTACCTGGGCATCAAGAAGAAGAACCCGGCCTGGATCCTGGCCTTCGCGGGGGCCATCGGCGCGGGCGGCATCGCCGGCGAGGGGCTGGCCGGGGTGTTCGCGGCGACGGTCGAGGCGGCGCCGACGATCCTCAAGATGCTCACGGGAAGCTAAGCTCGCCCTCATGGGGGAGACCGATCACAGCCTCGCCGTCGCCGACCTGATGACGCGCGGGGTCCACACCCTGAGCCCCCAGGCCAACCTGGACGAGGTGAGCGATCTGATGCGCGTGCACCGGATCCGGCACGTGCCCATCGTCAACGCGGCGGGCCAGCTGGTGGGCCTGGTCACCCACCGGGACCTGCTCAGCAAGGCCTTCGGCGGCGGGCAGGACCTGCCCCGATCGATCCGGCAGCCGTACCTGCGCTCCATCCCGGTCTCCGAAGTCATGACCAAGCGCGTGACGACGGCGAAGCCCGACGCGCTCCTGTCCGAGGTCGCCTGCAAGATGGTGGCGAAGCGCTACGGCTGCCTGCCGGTGCTGCAGGACGGCAAGCTGGTCGGCATCCTCACCGCGACGGACTTCGTGCGCTACGTCGCCGGCTGCTGAGGCGGGGGCTCACGGGAGGCGTTCGTAGGCCTCCAGGTGGGCCTCGGCGATGCCTGACCAGGGCCGCCGCTCCGCCTCCTGCGCCAGGGCCACACCCCAGGCCGGATCCCGGGCTGCCAGCGCCCGCGCCAGGGCTTCGGGGTCCTCGGGCGGCACCAGGGCGCCGGTCACGCCGTGATCCAGGTCCTCCGCCAGCCCGCCCACCGCGCTGGCCACCACGGGGCGGCCGAGCTCCGCCACCCGCCACAGGACCCCGCTGGCGTCGGCGCGGCGGTAGGGCAGCACGAACGCGTCGGCGCGGCTGAGCAGGGCGTCCACCTCCGGCTCGGGCACGAACTCCATCCGGAATGTGACGCGGTCGGCGATCCCCAACTCCGACGCCAGGGCGGGCAGGCGCTCGGCCCCCTCCCCCGGCGGACCCGCGACGAGCAGGCGGTGGTCGGGCAGGTGAACCAGGGCCCGCAGCAGCACGTCGTGGCCCTTGTAGGGCTTCACGGCGCCGAACTGGACCAGGAGCCGGGGCTCGACGGCGGCCACGCGGCGGGCGGCGAGGGGGCCGTGCTGGACGCGCGCGATGGGCCGGTCGACCCCCGCGGCGCGCAAGGTGGCCTCGGTGCTCGCGTGGTGCACCAGGAGGAGGTCGGCGGCCTGCAGCGAGGGGAACCAGCCGGCGCGCTGCAGGGCGGGCGCGGTGCCCTGAAACGGCTGCGCGTCGTGCACGGTGACCACCACCGGGGCGATGCGGCGCAGGGCCTGGATGCGCCCGCGGTCGAGCAGGGGCGCGGTGAGCCACTGCAGGTGGATCCGGTCGGGCCGCCAAGCCTTCAGGGCCGGCTGCACGCCCCTCCACGCACCCAGCGATCCCAGGGCCTTCGCCAGGCGCCGGGGGGTGCCGGCCAGGCGCTCCTCGCGCACGAAGAAGCGGGGCTCGAACCAGAGCCCCGGCACCTGCAACACCTCGCCGGGACGCAGCGGTCGGCCCCAGAGGGAGACGTCGGCCCCCTGCCCCAGCAGCCCGCCGGCCAGGGCGGCGTCGTAGGGCAGCGTGAACAACGACGGGTCCACCAGGGCGATGCGTGGGGGCACGGCCTCACGGTAGCCGGGGGGCTGTCCCTGCGCCGCCCGCTCTGCCAGACTCGGCCGCCATGAAGATGGTCAGCTGGAACGTCAACGGCATCCGTGCCGCCGCCAAGAAGGGCTTCCTGGACTGGATGGGTGCGGTCGACGCCGACCTCGTCTTCCTCCAGGAGACCAAGGCCATCCGGGAGCAGCTCCCGGGCGAGGTCACATCGCCGCCGGGGGGCTGGAAGGGCAACGCCTTCCACTGGGGGGTCAAGAAGGGCTACTCGGGCGTCGGCGTCTACTGGAAGCAGGAGCCCGACGAGG
>CALCXL010000392.1 GCA_937907595.1 uncultured Pseudomonadota bacterium | reverse complement strand
CGGCCCTCTTGGCCGGCGATGAGGCGCGCGGGGCCGGGGGGCAGGCACAGGAACCACCGGCCCTCGGCGTCCGTGCTGTCCCGGGCCAGGTCGACGCCCTCGTCGGACGCGGTTCCGGCCATCGCGCTGACGAAGGCGCCGGCGATGGGCCCGCCGCCCTCCTCCAGGAGCGTGCCGGAGACGGCGGCGCAGGGGACGTCCAGCAGCCCCTGGATCGTCTCCACGACGTCAGCGTGGGTGGCGCCGATCACGAACGCGAGCTCGGCCGTGCGGGAGCCCCCGGGGGCGATGAGGTCGGCCGACTCGGGGTAGCCGAAGATGTCCAGCGCGGTGCGGTCCTGGGCCAGGGCGTAGGCCCCGACGAAGGAGACGTAGCCGCGGGCGGGCACCCGCTCCTCGCTCAGGGGGAGCAGGCCGTAGGCCACCCCGTCGCCGGCGAAGACCAGGTACTCCGCGCCGCCGAACGAGCTCAGGTCCCAGCCCTCCTCCGCCGGCAGGAACGCGCGGGTCAGGCCGCCCTCGGCCAGCCACGCCAGCAGGAAGGGCACGGGCACGTCGCCCCGGTTGGTGGCGGTGGTGGCGACGCGGATCCAGGAGGCGCCGGGCTCGGCGGTGAAGGTCGTGGCGACGTCCAGGGGGTGGGGCGCGTCCACGTCGACCCCGTCCAGCGCGCCGGGCAGCACGATGTTCACCCCGGTGGTCAGGTTGACGTAGTCGCTGAGCACGTAGGTGCCCTCGGAGCGCACCTGGGCGGGCTCCCCGCAGCTCCCGTCGTTGACCACGACCACGCGGTCCGCTGATCCGGTGCCGGCCAGGTTGATGAAGGGGGCGACCTCGCCGAAGACGTCGCGCAGGCTGCCGTCCTCGCGGATCACGTCGGCGTCGATGATGTTGCCGCCCCAGGGGTTCACGGCCAGGTCGCGGCCGGGGCCCTGCACGACGACCTGGACCCGATCGTTGCTCAGGTACGCGTCGCCGGCCTGGGGGTTGGAGAGGGGGCCGACGTGGGCGGGGTCCCAGCCGTCGAGGAGGCGCGCGCTGCCGACGGCGAGGCAGTCGGGCTCGGGCTCCGGGAGCTCCTCGGGGCAAGCGGCGAGGAGCAGCAGCAGGGGGAGGGCAGCGTGTCGCATCGTTGATGAGGGTAGGACGGGCAGCCGCCCGGCGCGAACCGACGACCGCGGCCCGGCTCAAGCGCGCAGGGTCGCCAGGGCCTCCCGCAGGGGGGAGGTGGGGGCGAGCTCCAGGCCGTCGAGGGTCTCGGCCAGCTCGGCGACCGTCTCCGCGCGGGCGCGGGCGTCGCCCAAGCGGGCCTCGGCGGCGCCCCGGGTGGCCAGCAGCAGCCCCAGCAGCAGGGGATCCTGCACGGCCCGCACGTCGTCGGCGGCCTCGTCGCAGATCGCACCGCAGGTCGCCGGATCCTCGGCGTCCAGGGCCACCCGCGCCCGCTCGACCCGGGCGCGCAGGTGGTAGCGGGCCTCCGGCAGATCGGCCAGGAAGCCGTCGGCCGCATCCAGCGCCTTCATCGCCTCGGCCCCCTCCCCCCGCAGCCGGTGCCAGAGCCCCCGCCAGGTCGCCGCCTCGCCCGCGTGGCGGGGGTTGCCCAGGATGGCGGTGGCCTGCTCGGCCGCGTCCAGCAGCGCGCCCGCCTCCTCCAGCCGCCCCAAGCCGAGCAGCACCTGGGCCAGCATCAGCAGGATGCCGCCGCGGGTGCGCGCGTTGTCCCCCCGGTCCGCCCGCTCCAGCGCGTCCCGCAGGGGGGCCTCCGCCTCGAGCAGCCGACCCTGGTCCTTGAGGGCGTCGCCCAGGTTGGCCAGGGCCACCTCCCCCAACTCCAGGAAGCCGATCTCCGCCGACAGCGCGTACGCGTCGCGGTACAGCCCCTCGGCCCGAGCCAGCCGGCCCAGGGACTGGTGGTGCACGCCCAGGTTCAGGAAGAGCACGGCCTCCTGGCGGCGGGCGCCCAGCTCGCGGCTGAGGCGGGCGGCTTCGTTGAGCGTCGCCAGCTCCAGCACGCCCATGGACAGCTCCTTGTAGGCGACGGCCAGGTTGCCCAGCGCCTTGAGCTCCGACAGCCGGTCGCCCGAGCGCTTGACCATCATCAGCGCCTCCTCGTTGCGGGCCCGGGAGCGCTGGAACTGGCCCTGCACGCCGTCCCGGGTGGCCAGCGCGCAGAGCACCTGACCCTCCCGGAGGCGGTCGCCGGCGGCTGCGAAGGTGGCGCGGGCGCGCTCCAGCAGCTGGGTCTGGCCCTCCTCGGCGCTGTAGAGCTTCAGGCGACCGCGGTCGGCCCAGGCGGTGGCCTCCAGGATCGGCAGGTGGTGCTCGTGAGCCAGGGCCTCGGCCTGCAGCAGGTCGGCCTCGGCCGCCCCGGGATCGGCGCGCAGGGCGAGGAGCATGCTGCGGGCGATCAGGGCCCGGGCGCGGGCGGCGGGGGGCAGATCGGTGGGGGCCAGGGCGGCGTCCAGCATGCGGGCCGCGACGTCCAGGGGGCCCGAGACCGTCAGCAGCTCCACCGCGGCCAGGGTGGTGCGGCAGGCCGCCAGGGAGTCGCCCCGATCCAGGCCCCGGGCGGCGGCGGCGGCCAGGTTCTCCAGGTCCTCGCGCAGGCGCAGGCGGCGCGCCGACGAGCCCTTGGTGGACAGCGCATCCAGGGCCTCGGGCTGCCCCTTCGCCGCGAACCAGCGCAGGTGCCGGTCCTCGGCCGGGGCCGCCTGACCCAGATCGCGCAGCTTCTCCGCCGCGAACTCCCGGATCGACTCGTAGTGCAGGAAGCGGATCTCGCCCGATGGGGCGGGCACGCTGCGCAGCAGGCTCTTGTCCTCCAGGGCCTCCACCACGTCGAGCACCCATGGGGCCCGGGGCCAGGCGGAGAGATCCAGCACGGCCTCCGCCGCCTCCAGGGTGAAGCCGCCGCGGAACACCGACGACCAGGCCAGCCCGGCCTGCTCCCAGGGCTCCAGGAGCGCCCAGGACCACTCGATGGTCGCCTTGAGGGTCGCCTGGCGGCCGGTGACGTCGCTGCGGCCCGTGGACAGCAGGTCGAAGCGATCGGGCAGGCGCTCCAGCAGCCGCGCCGGGCTCAGCACCCGGGCGCGGGCGGCGGCGAGCTCGATGGCCAGGGGGATCCCGTCCAGGGCGCGGACCAGGGCGGCGACGTCGGCGGCGTTCTCCTCGGTGAGCTCGAAGTCGGGGCGGCGCAAGCGGGCGCGATCCACGAAGAGCTGAACCGCCGGCAGGGTGGCGAGCTCCCCGACCCCGGCGGAGGGATCGAAGGCCGTGGCCAGGGGACCGATGCGCAGGGAGTGCTCGGCGCCGATGCCCAGACGCTGCCGGGTGGTGACCACGAAGCGCGCGTCGGGGCAGCGGGCGACCCAGTGCCCCACGGTCTGGGCCGCGAAGGCCGCCACCTGCTCGAAGTTGTCCAGGATGAGCAGCGCCCGGCCCCGGCCCGCCAAGGCGGCGGCGATGCGATCCGTCGGCTCCCCGCTGCCGTTGGCCAGAGGCACGTCCAGCACCTGGGACACGGCGGCCAGGATGCCGTCCACGGTGCGGGCCTCGGTCAGGTCGACGAACCAGACGCCGCCGGGGTGCTCGGACCGCAGGCCCAGGCCCAGCTCCCGCACGAGCCGCGTCTTGCCGGTGCCCCCCGCCCCCAGGACGGCCACGACCCGCCCGGACGGCTGCAGGGCCTCGGCCAGGGCCGCCAGCTCCGTTTGCCGCCCCACGAAGCCGTCGGCGGCCGGCTGCAGGTTGCCCAGGGGCTCGGGCGGATCGCCCGACGCGTCCTCCAGGGTGGCGGCAGTGAGGGTGGTGGCGGCCCAGGAGGGGGGGGCGGCCCGGTGCTGCCGCAGCTCCAGGGCGAGCAGGCGGCCGCGCAGGGCCCGCGCGCTGGGGGGGCGCAGCGCGGGGTCCTCGCGCAGGCAGTCGGCGAGCAGGGTGCCCAGCCCGGGCAGGTCGGCGTCCAGGGCCCGCACCTCGTCCAGGCGCTGCTCCACCTGGAGGATGCCGAACATGACCTCGAAGATCGTGGACCCGGACAGGAAGCGCTGACCGGTCACCAGCTCCCAGCCCACCAGCCCCAGGGCGAAGAGGTCGGACTGGGCCGTCAAGGCGCCTTCGCGGGCCTGCTCGGGGGACATGTAGGCGGGGGTGCCGCGCAGGGCGTCGGTCTGGGTGGCGATGAGCTCGTGTTGCCCGCGGGAGATGCCGAAGTCGGCGACCTTGACGTGGTCGTCGCGGGTGACCAGGACGTTGGCGGGCTTGAGGTCGCGGTGGACCAGACCGGCGGGCGTGCCGTCGATCTCCAGCTCGTGGATCGCCGCCAGCCCCAGGGCGATCTGGGCCAGCAGGGACACCGCGCGGGCGGGGCCCAGGGGACCCTCCTGGGCCAACAGCGTGTCCAGGGAGCGGCCGTTGACCAGCTCCATGCTGAACCAGGGCTGGCCGTCCTCCACGCCGAAGTCGTAGAGGTCGACCAGGTTGGGGTGGCGCAGCAGGGCGCCGATGCGGGCCTCCTTGGCCAGGGCGCTGCCCCGCGCGTCCGGGTCCCGGCGCGCGTCGCCCCGCAGCACCTTGAGGGCCAGCTCCTTGCGGAAGCCCGACGGGCCCTGGATGGCCGCGCGGTAGACCCGGCCCATGCCGCCCTCGCCCAACACCTCCAGCAGGCGGAAGCGGCCGAAGGACTCGGGGGCGGCAGGCGGGGGGGTGGATCCGTTCACGGTCCGGCAGGATACGCGCGGGAGCACGCGCAGGGGACTTGCGCCGCGCGCCGGTTGCGATACCGTTCCACTCGCCGGCCCTCCCAGGGCCGATGGATCGCACATGCGCACCCTGATCCCCCTGCTCATCAGCCTCCTCGCAGGCTGCACCCCAGCGCGCTCCCCCGCACCGACCGAGCCGGCGCCGACCGCGCCCGCGGCGGGCTCCTCATCGCCCTCCGAGCCGCGCTACGAGCCGCTGGCTGGAGCCGACGAGGCCGCCGCCCCGATCCGTACGCCGACGCCCCCCGCCGCCCGAGGCGACGCCCTGCCCGACCGCGCGGTCTCCCAGGCGCTGGTGCCCGAGCACGTCGCCGCCCGGGAGCTGGCCCACTACCTGGCCAACCCCCTGGCCGCGGCCCCCCGGGACGAGGTCGCGAAGCGCCCGGCCTGGTCCTCCATGGGGCGCTTCCCGTCGAATCCGGCTCCCTTCGGGCCGAACCCGCCGACCCCCATCCGCCAGGAGGATCTGCCCGCGAACCCCGGCGTCTACGAGCTGATGGCGCTGGTGGGCGACGAGCGCTGGCCCGAAGCCGAGGCGCTGGCCCGGGAGCGTCTGAGGGCCGATCCCGACGAGGCCCTGGCGCGGGCCATGCTGGGCTGGGCCCTGACCGAGCTGGACCGGGTCGACGACGCCGAGGCCACCCTGGGCAGCCTGGTCAAGGCGTTCCCCGGCTACATCGACGGCTGGGTCCAGCTGGGCATCCTGCGCTCCAACGACCGCCGCGTGGACGAGTCGGTGGACGCCTTCGACCACGCGATCGCCCTGCGCGACGTGTGGGAGGCGCGGTTGGGCCGGGGCATCGCGCTCTGCCGCGCCAACCGGTTCCAGCAGGCCGAATTCGACCTCTGGAAGGCCGTGGAGCTCTCCCCCCAGGACGGCAACGCCTACTACGACCTGGCCTGGATCGCGGCGCAGCGCCGGGAGCCCGAGACCAGCGCCTACCTGCTGCGCTTCGCCGCCCGCGAGCCCCGCCTGCTGGCCGTCCGGGTGTGCAAGGAGGTGCTGCTCAGCGACTACTACTTCGAGCCCGTGTGGCACGAGCCGGCGTTCCGGGCCTACCTGGCGCACCTGCCGACGACCTGCCTGGTCCAGGAGCACAACAGCCCGCTGACGCCGAACATGCCGGGGCACCAGGCGCCTTGATCCCGGGGGGTGCTGGGGCGGGGCGGCTCCGCGATCAGGGCGCGGGGTAGCTGGGCGGCTCCTGCTCGGCCCCGGGCTGGGCGCCCTCGAGCTCCTCCACCAGCACCCGCGACGGCGCCTGCAGGACCACCGGCATGCCCGAGACCCCGCCGGCCTTGCCGTGGCCGCTGCGCGACGCCAGGTAGGCGCGGACCTGGTTCCCGCTGGCGGCGACGACGTCCCGCAGGCTGCGCCGGTCGATGGACTGGAACTCCAGCGCCAGCACAGGCTGCTCGGAGCCATCGGCGGAGCGCCAGACGGCGTGGCTCGGACGGGGCAGATCGCCTTCCCAGCCTCGCTCCAGTCGACGCACCACCAGCACCCGATCCACGCCCGCCGCCCGCTGAACAGCCCGCAGCTTGCGGTCGAAGGCAGCGTCCGACAGCAGCTTGCGGGGGCTGACCGTCCAGTGGGCCAGGCGCCCCTCCCAGCGGCCTTGCACCCCCCCGCGGGCGTGCCCGTTGCTGCCGCGATCGCCCCGGGGCACCCGCGACATCACCAGATCGCGCACGCGGCCGTCCTCCACCAGATCCACCCGCTGGGCGGCAACACCCTCCCGGTCGTAGCGGTAGCCGCCGGGCAGGCCCGCGGGCACGTCGCGGGGATCATCGTGCACCGCCCAGCCCTCGGGGAGCACGCGGCGGCCGAGGCGGGGACCCCGCTGCATGGCGGCGCCGAACTCGCGATCGCCCGACGGCTCGGGCGGCGTGCCGCGCAGCTGGTCCGTGAGCAGGTAGCGGAAGAGGTCGGCGGCGGCTTCGCCCTCGAACACCACGGGCCCCTCGTACCAGGGCATGGGGGCAGCGGCGGCGCGGGCGGCCAGGGCCTCGCCCATCGCGCGCGCCTCCTGGGCCATGAGGTCGCCGGCCGGCAGGTCCGCGGCGCGGCGGGCCACCCAGCTCAGCTCGTCGAAGAGGAGGGTGCCGTCGGGCCGCAGGAGCTCGGCGCGGGC
>CALCXL010000391.1 GCA_937907595.1 uncultured Pseudomonadota bacterium | reverse complement strand
CCTTCGCGGTGTGCCGGCCCACGAAGTAGGAGGTGGGGTGGTTGATCGTGTTGCCGGGCGCTCCCCGGGCTCCCAGGAGCTGGACCTTCGGCCGCTTGAAGTCGCCGATGCAGCTGATGTTCTGGTTGCCGCGCTGGTCGATCTGGGTGGCGCCCATCATCACGTGGCGGCGCCCCGACCACAGCGTGTCGAAGACCCGGGAGAAGGGCATGTGGCCCTGGCTGTTCCCCTCCAGGTCGACGATGGTGGCCACGCCGTCGGTCAACACCAGCCCCGGCTCGAACGTGGCCTTGGCCAGGCGCGCCCCCAGCCGGGGCATGTCGCCCATGGGGGAGGCCATGATGCGGCCGTCACCCCGAAAGGCCTCAGCGCAGGCGATCGCCATCCGGTCCCCGTGGCTCACAGCGCCTCCATCCACGCCGCGAAGGCGTCCGGGTCCCGGGCCGTGGCCGCATACGCCGCCTGGGCCGCTTCGTCCCGGGGGTAGTCCGGCGGGCACTCGGTGAAGCCCGCTCCCCCGGGGGCCAGGACCACGCCCTGGACCATGGTGGGGTTGATCAGGATCGTCGCCGGGTGCGCGTCGGCCAGGCCAAGGGCCTCGCAGCTCATCCAGGCGCGCTCGGCGGCCAGGCAGAACCAGTCGTCGAAGTAGGGATCCGGGCCCAAGACCTGCCCGTTGCCGTGCTCGTCGGCGCGGTTGACGTGCACGAAGGCCGCGTCCAGGTGCAGGGGCGGCATGGCCACCACCTCGTCGTCGCCGTAGGGCGACTTCACCGTCTTGAGGCCGGGGTTCACGTCCATGACGGAGCTGCCCAGGCCCGCGCGGGTGGGCAGGAAGGGCAGGCGCCAGGCGGCGGCGCGCAGGCCCAGCTGGAACATGCCCTCGTCCAGCTCCATGACCTCCGGCAACGTGCCGGCCTGCCGCGCCTTGCGGAAGTGGGGCTCCAGGGGGATGGAGTCCAGGGAGACGAAGCCGTAGACCAGCTTGCGGATCTTGCCGAGGGCGCAGAGCAGGCCGACGTCGGGCCCGCCGTAGCTGACGATGGTGAGGTCACACAGGTCCGACTTTGCGATGCCGTGCACGAAGGCCATGGGCTTGCGGCGGCTGCCCCAGCCCCCGATCCCGATCGTCATGCCGTCGGACAGCGAGGCGACGGCCTCGTCGACGGTGGTGAGGATGCTCACGTCGCGTCCTTCCCCTCGGCCACGAACGCGTCGCGCGCGGCGTCCCCGTCCCCGGCCAGGTTGAGCTCGAAGGTGAAGCCCTGCTCGAAGCGGTAGGAGCGGTTGACGTCGACGGGGTCGATGCCGTTGAGCGACTCCTTGGCGCAGCGGATGACGTTGCCGCGCTTGGCCGCGATCTGCCGGGCGACGCGCAGGGCCGCCTCCAACAGGTCCGCGCGGGGCACGACCTCCAGGATCGATCCCCAGGCGTGCAGCTCCTGGGCCGTGGCGTTGGCCGCGGTGTAGACCATCGCCCGCATCTTGTGCTGGGGCACCAGGCGGGCCAGGTGGGTGGCCGCGCCCAGGGCGCCCCGGTCCACCTCCGGCAGGCCGAAGATCGCGTCGTCGCTGGCCACGATCACGTCGGAGTTGCCCACCAGGCCGATGCCGCCGCCCACGCAGAAGCCGTTCACGGCCGCGATGACGGGCACCTCGCACTCGTAGACGGCCTTGAAGGCGGCGAAGCAGCCCCGGTTGGCGCCGATGAGGGCGGAGAACCCCTCGGTCTGCTGCATCTCCTTGATGTCCACGCCGGCGTTGAAGCCGCGGCCCTCCGCCCGGAGGATCACGACGCGGTGCGCGGGGTCCTGGCCGGCGGCGGTGACCTGGCGGGCGAGCTCGAACCAGCCGGCCACCCCCAGGGCGTTGACCGGCGGCCGATCCACGACCACCTCCGCGATCCCGTCCTCGACCGTCCTGCTGGTGATGCCGTGCATCGGGCTCCTCGACTGCGCGTTGCGCTCCTTGGGGGGGCGAAAATAGAACATGTTTCAGCCGAGTGAAAGGTCGTAACTGAAACATGTTCCACTGTCGACGAGCGCGGGCCCCGGACCGAGCGGCCGCCCCGCGCGGACCGGGGCCTCAGACCGAGTAGCCGCCGTCCACGTAGAGCGTCTGGCCGGTGACGTAGCCGGCCTTGTCCGACACCAGGAAGGCGACGGCGTCGGCCACGTCGTCGGCCGAACCGAAGCGTCGCAGGGGGATGTTGGCCTTCGCCGCGGCGATCCACTCGGGGGTCCAGGGGATGCGCTGGAAGATGCCGGCCTCCACGACGCCCACCGCCACGGCGTTGGCCCGCACCCCGTGCCGCCCCTCCTCCCGGGCCACCCCGCGCAGCAGGGCCTGCACGGCGGCCTTGGGCGCCACGCTGAGGGCGTCCCCGGGGGGAAAGCGCCCCAGGCCGGCCGAGGAGATCGCCACCAGGGAGCCGCGCGTGGCGCGAAGGGAGGGCAGCGCCGCCTGCAGCACCGCGAAGAAGCCGCGCACCTCCAGATCCAGGGCCGCGGCCAGGTCCTCGGGGGCGGTCTGGCTGAGGTAGGGCTGGCCGATGTCGGCGCCGGCCGCGAACACCACGGCGGAGACGCCCGTCAGGTCGCCTGGATCCCCCTGGGGCAAGCGCAGGCGACGGGCCTCTCCCCCGATCTCCGCCGCCAGGGCCCTCGCCCCCTCCTCGTCGCCGGCGAAGGTCAACAGGACCCGCCAACCCTCCCGGGCCAGCACCCGACAGCAGGCCGCGCCGATGCCCCCCGTGCCGCCGACGACCAGGGCCCGGGGCCGCTCAGGCATCGCCGTCGCGCAGCTTGAACTTCATGACCTTGGCCGACGCGTTGCGGGGCAGCGCCTCCACGAAGCGCACCGAGCGCGGCACCTTGAAGTTGGCGATGCGCTCCCGACACCACGCGATCAGCTCCCCCTCCTCCAGGGGACCCGACCGCGCGACCCAGGCCTGGCCCACCTCGCCCAGGCGCTCGTCGGGCACGCCGATCACGGCCGCCTCACGCACCGCAGGGTGCTGGATGAGCACGTGCTCGATCTCCGCGGGGTATGCGTTGAAGCCGCCGACGATGAACATGTCCTTGATGCGGTCGGTGATGCGCAGGTAGCCCCGCTCGTCCATCACGCCCACGTCGCCGGTCTGCAACCAGCCGTCGATCACGGCCGCGGCCGTCTGCTCGGGCTCGTCGAAGTAGCCGTGCATGACGTTGTAGCCCCGCACGACGACCTGCCCCGCCTCCCCCCGGGGGACCTCCTGCCCGTAGGCGTCCACGACCCGGACGTCCACGTCGGGGATCGCCCGGCCCGACGTGGTGGCGATGGTCTCGGGGTCGTCATCGAACCGGCACATGGTGGCCACGCCGGTGGCCTCGGTCAGGCCGTAGCCGGTGATGACGGTGCCGAAGCCGAGCACGTCGCGCATGTCGCGGATCAGCTGCACGGGGATGGTGGCCGCGCCGGTCACGGCCAGGCGCAGGGAGCTGAGGTCGCGGCCGCTGAGGTCCTGCTGCAGGAAGCTCTGGTAGAGGGCCGGCGGGCCGGGCAGCACGGCCACGCGATCGCGCGGGATGCGATCGAGCACCGCGGCGGCGTCGAAGACGGGCTGGGGCAGGATCGTGGCCCCCCGCATCAAGCAGGCCAGCCAGCCGGCCTTGTAGCCAAAGCAGTGGAAGAAGGGCGCCACCACCAGGTAGCGGTCGCCCGCCTTCAGACCCACGACGTCGCTCCAGTCCCAGTAGGCCCGCAGGCTCTGGGCGTGAGTGCTCATGGCGCCCTTGGGCTGGCCGGTGGTCCCCGAGGTGAAGAGGATGTCCGAGAGCATGTCGCCGGTGACGATCGGCAGCTCGACGTCGGGGGCGGCGGCCAGGAAGGCGTCCCAATCGCCGCGGAAGACGCGCACCGGCAGGTCGACTTCGCCGAGCATC
>CALCXL010000390.1 GCA_937907595.1 uncultured Pseudomonadota bacterium | reverse complement strand
GTCCTCCAGCTCCAAGGACCAGCCGATCGTTCGGTCCGTCGCCGCCGGCTGGAGCCCCCTCGCGCTGCCTTCCTCCAGCCAGCCACCGCCAGGCTGGGAGTAGCAGGGCACGGGACCCATGTCGGCCAGGCAGTAGTCGGGCAGGCCGTCCCCGTCGAGGTCGGCGCGGGCGATGCCCATGGGCGACGCGAAGCCGGCCATGTCCATGGCCTCCTCCTCGAGGATGGGCCCGTCGGGCCCCGGTCCGGCGTTGTTCCACCAGGTGGTCCGCTGGCTGCGCACGCCGTCGCTCACCGACGACACCAGCAGGTCCAGATCGCCGTCCAGGTCGCGATCGCTCCAGACCGCCGCGAAGCACTGGGTCGGGCGATCGGCATCACCCAGGGGCAGCGGGGACGCGAAGGCCTCGCCGTCCCGCAGGACCAGCACGTCCGCCGCGCCGGGGATCAGGGGGTCCAGCTGGCCGAGATCGGTCATGCCCGGAAAGAAGAGGTCCAGGTCGCCGTCGCCGTCCGCGTCCCCCGCCGCGAAGGTGGTGAAGGCGGTCTGGGGGCGATCGGTCAGGGCGAAGGAGAGGAGCTGCGACGGCGCGAAGGAGAGCCCCCCGCGGTTCTCCAGCACCTCCACGCGGTTCAGGCCGACGATCAGCAGGTCCGGCAGCCGGTCCCCCGTCACGTGCGCCGCGCCGTGCGAGAACGCCAACATCGCCGCCGGCGGGCCCTGGCCAGCCCGCACCTCCACCTCCTCGAAGCCGCCGCCACCGTCATTCTCGAAGATGGACGTCCGCCCTGAGAGGTCCACGAAGGACACGTCGATGTCCCCGTCGCCATCCCAGTCCTCGGCCACCACCGAGCCTCCCAGGCTGCCCCCCTGATCGGGGCGGGGCGGGTGATCGAACAGCAGACCGCGATCCTCCGCTTCCGATCGGAGGGAGAAGGGCACCGCCGACGGCAGCCCGGCGTCGGCGTCGGCGGCCTCAGTCACGGGCGGGGCACAGCCCCACGTCGCGCACAGCAGCAGCAGCGCCGAAGCACGTCGATCGATCGTCACTCGCCCTCACCCTCAGGCCCACCGTACCCCCGGCGGGGCCGGAACACGGACATTCGGGCCCCGCGGGGGCAGCGACCGCATCGACCACCGCATTCCAGACGCGCTGCCCGATGAGCACGCTCCAGCGACCCCACGTCGGCCCGGCCATCGCCGCCTGGCCCCGCGCTGCGGTGGCGGGTGGAGCGGTAGACTCCTTCGCTCCCCTGTGGAGCCGACCATGACCCCCGACCCGCTCGTCGCGAGCCGCTTCTTCCTCGCCTCCAGCCGCGATCGTCTCCGCACCACGGCGGCCGTGTTCCTGGCGATCGGCCTGGGGCTGGCGCTGCTCCCGGGCTGCGCCGAGCGGCCGCCGGAGCCGCCCCCGCCTCCCGCGTCGACCCCCGCCCCCCCGGCTCCCGTCGACGCCCTCGGCCCCGTCGCCTGGCTCGAGGGGAGGTGGGTCGCCGACGGCGCGGACACCACCACGGTGGAGACCTGGACGCGTGAGGGCGCCGCGCTGATCGGCCGCAGCGAGACGACGAGGGGCGGCGACGTCGTCTTCTGGGAGGCCCTGCGCATCGAGGCGAAGGACGGCGCCCTGTCCTACGCCGCCAGCCCCCTGGGCAACGCGGCGGTCCCCTTCGCCGTCGAGGTCCGCGGCGACGGCTTCGCGGCATCCAACCCCGATCACGACTTCCCGCAGCTCATCGTCTACCGACGCGACGGCGACGGCCTCGTGGCGTGGATCGGGGCCACCGGCCAGACCGAGGGGCAAGCAGCAGCGCGCTGGGCCTTCGCTCGGCGTTGAGCTCGCGGGGACACCCAGACCGCGGCGCTACCGCCCCAGCGCCTGCTTCCGCTCGGCGATCGCCGCCCGCAGCAGCGCCTCCAGCCCGGCGTCGATCGCCTCCAGGCTCTTCACCTTCACGTGGCGCATCGCGGCGCCGGTGCCCTCCATGCGGCCGTCGGGGTCCGGCAGGAGCGCGCCGCGCATCAAGCCGAAGTTGACGTGCTTCTTGTAGGGCAGGACGTAGGCGTATCCTTCGACCACCTTCTTGGGCCCCAGGCCGTAGGTGCCCGCGCGATCGCCCAGCCGCACCACCTCCGTGGTGTCCGGGGCCACGCGCAGGACCAGGGCGCGCAGCGCTTGCGCGATGGGGCGCATGGCGGGCTCCGTGTCCTGCATGAGCTCGTCGAAGGTGCCAAACCGGGTCTCTGCCATCGTCGGGGTCTCCTCAGGCCGTCCGTCCGTCGGCCGGGTGGGGGCGGGCGCCGCGGGGGCGCTCAGGTGGGTGGGTCCTGGTGCTCGGCGGGCCCGCTCGGCCGGGTGATCAGCCAGGTGCAGACTACGACCCCGATCGAGGCCACGCCGACCTTGCCGGCCAGAACCGGGATCACGAAGGCGATGGAGAAGCCCATGGACAGCACGATCATGGCGACCGCCAGGGCCTTGGCGCGCCGCGAGATCGCGCCCGTGCGCCGGTAGGCCACCAGCGAGGGGCCCAGCCGCGGGTGGGTGAGCAGCCAGACGAAGAGCCGGTCGCTGCTCCGGGCCCAGAGGGCGGCGCTCAGCAGCACGAACGGCGTGGTGGGCAGCAGCGGCAGCGGGATGCCGACGAGGCCCAGCACAAAGGAGACCGCCCCCGCGGCCACCAGCAGGCGACGCAGGACCGGGTTGCGGATCCGCAGGGCGTCGGCCTCGGCGCGGGCCGCATCGGGGCTCAGGGGTTCGGTCACGGTCTCCCCGTTCAGACCAGCAGCGGCAGCATCTGCGTGGCCAGGCCGAGCACGAGCAGGAAGCCGCAGAGGTCCGTGATGGTGGTCAGGACGGGACCGGAGGCCAGCGCCGGGTCCACGCCGAAGTGCTTGAGGAGGAGCGGCACCGTGCCGCCGATGGACACCGCCAGCACCGTGTTGACCGCCAGGGCCACGCCGGCCACGACGCCGAGCCAGGGGTTGCCCTTCCACATCCAGGCCACCCCGCCGAGCATCGTGCCCAGGGCCAGGCCGTTGATCACGCCCACGGACAGCTCCTTCAGCCAGACGTGCAGCACGTCCTGGGGGCGGGCCACGCCGATGGACAGCTCACGCATGGACACCGCCACCGCCTGGTTGCCCGAGCAGCCGGACATGTCCGAGATGATGGGCAGGAACACCGCCAGGGCGATCACCGACGTCAGCGTGTCCTGGTAGATGGCGATGATGCTCGCGGCGATCATGTTGAGGACGATGTTGATGGACAGCCACTGCAGCCGACGCCGCGAGCGCGTCAGCGTCGGCATGGACCGGAGCTCCTCGCCGCCGACGATGCCCGCGTGCTTGAGGTGGTCCCGGTGCGCCTCCTCGCCAACCGCCTCCTCCACCGTCGCGCGCCGGACGACGCCGACCATTCGCCCCCGATCGGTCACCGGCAGGCCGAAGTAGGACGCGCCGTCGAACAGCTCCTGCAGGCCGTCCAGGTCGGTGGCGGCCTCCACGGAGATCGGGTCGGGGATCATCACCTCCTGCGCGGTCACCCGCGGCCGGGCCAACAGGAGGTCGCGCAGGCGGAGCACGCCGGTGAGCAGGCCCTCGTCGTCGACGACGTAGACGTACTGGACCTGGTAGTCCCGGTACTCGTCGGCCTGGGTCCGCAGGTGGTCAACGATCTCCGACACCGTCTGCGTCGCCCGGACGGACACATACTGGACGACCATGAGGCCGCCGGCGGTGTCGTCCGCCCAGGTGGAGAGCGCCCGGACCTCGGCCGCCTCCTCGGGGGGGAGCTCCGCCAGCACCGCGGCGGCGTCGTCGTCGTCCAGGTCCCGGACGATGTCCGCCTCGGTGTGCGTGGGGAGCTCGTGCAGGACGTTGGCCGCGTAGATCGCGGTGAGCTGCTCCACCACCTCCACGGCCTGGGCCCGAGTCAGCATCTCCAGCAGGTCGGCGGTCTCCTCGGCGCCCAGCGCCTCCAACACCCGCTGCCGCTCCTCGGCGTCCAGGTGGGCGAGCGCGCGCGCCGACTCGCCGGGGCCCAGGGAGCGGGCGTAGGCCGTGAGGCCGTCGACGTCCTGCCGGGCGGTGTAGTCGAGCAGGGCGCCCCAGGGGGTCATGCCCGGCACGCGGGCCGCCGTGGGCTCGGGGCGCGGGCCGCCCCCCGCGAGGCCGGATCGGTGGGGGCCGGGACGGGGGTTCGGCGAGGCTCGTTCATTCTGGGATCTCCGTCGCCCGCGGGGCGCGCGCACCGGAGCGGACCCGACGCAGGGCGCCCCCGGGGCGCGCGCAAGGTAGCGGACACGGCGGACGGGCAGGGAGCCCCGGGCGCCGAAGCTGCCTCCCCCTCGACGGACACAGCCCCCGGACTCAGCCTCCTGTGAGCTCGTCCAGGGCGGCGGTCAGTCGTCCCTCCACCTCCTGCGCCACGTCTCCGAGCGCCGGGTTCTCGACCACGCTGAACATCTGGCCGGGGTGGATGGCGGACACCACCACCACGCCGCCCTCCTCCTCGGTCACCACGACGTTGCAGGGCAGCAGCAGCCCGATGGCCGGCTCCAACCCCACCGCCGCGTTGGCCATGGGCGGGTTGCACGCACCCAGGATCGTGTACGGCCGCGCCAGATCGACCCCGAGCTTGGCTTGCAGGGTGGCGGTCATGTCGATGGTGGTCAGCACGCCGAAGCCCTGCCGTCCCAGGGCCTGGGTCACCTGGACGACGGCGGCGGAGTGCTCCTGGGGCGGGAGGCGGCGGGTGATTCCGTAGGAGGGGGTGCCGAAGGGGGTCATGGGCTGTTCTCCTGACCGGGCGCGCGGGGCGCGCGGTCGTTGGGGGTCGGGCGGCCGGAGACGAGGTTCGCCGCCGGGGTCGCGCTGTCCGGAAGAGCCAGTGACCCGCCGAAGTGTGCCATGCAGGGCGCGGCGGGGGC
>CALCXL010000389.1 GCA_937907595.1 uncultured Pseudomonadota bacterium | reverse complement strand
ACGACTCCGTGGACGACGACGACACCGCAGCCGACGACGACGACACCGCAGCCGACGACGACGACGCCACCGCAGACGACGACGACAGCGCGCCGGCCCCGCTCTGCAGCACGGCGACGGACGCCTCCTGCCAGGACCACCTGCTGGCCGGCGAGAGCATCCCCCTGTCCGGCCCCAGCCTGGTCGACAACTGGGACGCCGCCTGCGCGGGGGCCGTGGGCCTGGACGGCTGGCCGGGCGCGGAGGCGGTCTATGTGTTCGAGGCGACTGATGACGGAGATGTGACCGTGGACGTGACCGGGAACACGGCCGACGTCGACCTCTACGTCATGGAGGCTGACGCCGGCGGGGACTGCGACCCGATCCCCGCCAACTGCGTGGCCAACTCCATCAACGTCGGCAACGTGCCCGAGAGCGCCACCTTCGCCGCCGCGGCCGGCGCGACCTACTACCTCTTCGTGGACGGCTTCAACGGCGCGACCACCGACTTCGACCTCACCATCGCCTGCGACGGCGTCTGCGTGCCCGCCCAGACCGTCGCGGCCGGCGACACGATCAGCGCCAACAACGGCGGCCCCGGCAGCACGAACCAGGTGGACGCCTGGACCTGCGCCGACGGCGACAGCGCGGCGGACCAGACCGGCCCGGAGATGGTGTTCACCGTCGAGCCTGTGGCCGGGCAGGATCTGGCCCTCGCCCTCTCCGGCCTCAGCGCCGACCTGGACCTCTTCGTGCTCAACCCCGGCGACTGCGCGGCCGGCAACTGCGGGTTTGGCCAAGCGGCCGACACCGGCACCGACGACACGAGCCTCCTGATCGTCGACTTCAACGGCGCACCCTTCAGCGTCGTCGTGGACGGCCAGAACGGCGCCGTCTCCGACTTCGACCTCAGCGTCACGGAGGTCCACTACTTCGGCGACGTCGAGGGCCCCTGGGCCGGCATGACCGCCACGCCGTTCGGCGACCTGGTGGCCGACGTGTCCTTCGCCAACAACGCGCTGCCGGGCGCGGACGTGGGCGACTACCACTTCGCGATCGGGGTGGTGGCCGACTGCACCGGCGACCTGCTGGCCCTCAGCTCCGACGGCCCCGTCTACACCGTCGGCGACGACCCGGCCCCCAGCAACACCTGCGGCGCCGCCTCCTCCATCACCGCCACCTGGGACGATGCCAGCGACACCATCGTGCTGGAGGTGGTGCACCCGCTCATCCCCGGCACCACCACCATCCCCCTGGTGCGCGGTTCGACCTCGGTGACGGGCGCGCTGCTGCCCTGCGACAACGCGGACCCCGGCACGTCGATGATGGACTCGTGGATCGCGGAGATCCTCACCCCCTCGGCCGTCGTCCTGGTGGACACGCTCTCCGGCGCCACCGCCTTCGATCCCTCGCTGGCGGAGATCATCATCGGCGCAGACCCCACCACCGCAGTCGCCCTCGGCGACGACAACCAGAGCTGCACCTTCCCCCCGCCCAACTACAGCTGCCCCACCGGCAACATCAGCGGCGTGCCCACCGAGCTGATGGTCATCGCCCCCCGGGACGGCTCCTCGGCCACCTGCGCCGACAACGGCATCGGCGAGTACTCCCTGAGCACCACGTCGGGCGTCGTGGTCTTCCGGCCCGGCAGCTACGACGACTACGCCCTCTGATCCGAGGCGGGCCGGCCGTCCTGAGTGCGTGATCGAGGGAACGGGTCGTCCTGACGTCGAGCGGACCACCGGGCCCCGCTGAGCCCCGCGGTGGAGAGCTACACTCCGCCCACGTGACCGCCCGCCCCCGAAGCCCCTCGCTGTCGTCGGACTCGCTCTTCAACGGCCTGTCCTTCGCGGTCCGCGCGGTCTTCACCGTGGTCGGCATGGCCTGGGTGGCCCGCGAGCTGGGCCCGGAGAACCAGGGCCGCTTCGGCTTCGCGCACTGGGGCGGCAGCATCCTCGCGCAGGTCACCCTGCTCGGGCTGGCCCCCACCACCACCCGCTACGTCGCCCGCGCCCTGGGCGGCGCCCGCCCCGCCGAGGCCGCCGCCGTCGTCGCCCTCACCGGCCGATGGCTCCTGCAGGCCCTCGCAGTCGCCGTCCCCCTCGCCTTGCTCGCCGCCGCCCTCTTCGGCGCCGACCTGCGCAGCGCGCTCCTGCTCGCGGCCCTGATGCCGCTGCCCATGTCCACCTACCTGTGGCGCATCTCCCTGGCCTGGGGCCTGCGGCGCTTCGACGTCGCCTTCAAGGGCCACCTCGTCTTCTTCGCCGTGCTCCTCCCCGGCTTCTGGCTGGGCCTGCAGGCCCCCGAGCCGGTCCTGGGCGTGCTGTTGGCCACCCTGTTTGCGCGCTCGGTGCACGCCGGCGCCGTCTGGGCCTGGACCCGCACCTTGCCGGCCCCCGAGGCTCCCCGGCCCGCCTTCACCGCCGACCTGCGCCGCTACGCCTGGGACATGACCGGCGTCACCCTGGTCGGCGCCCTGCTCTGGGAGCGCAGCGAGCTGGCCGTGCTCAAGGCATGGGCCCCCTGGCACGACGTCGGGCTCTACACCGCCGCCTTCGGCCTCTCCGCCCTGGTCATCCGCGTGCCGTCGGTCCTGGCCGTCGTCCTGGTCCCCTTCGTCGCCGAGCTCCAGGGCGCGCAGAAGCACGCCGCGGTCGGTCAGGCCTTTGCGCGCGGCGCCCGCCTGCTCTCCCTGGCCCTGGCCGGCCCCACGCTGGTGGCCGCCGTCACCGCCCCCGCGCTGGTCCAGGTCGTCTACGGCGACGACTACCGCGGCGCCGTCGGCCCCCTGCAGATCCTCCTGCTCCCCCTCGCCCTGGGCGGCCTCGGCGGCGCGGCCAGCAAGACCCTGGTCGGCACCGGCGAGGCCCGCCCGCTCCTGCGCATCGAGGCGGTGGCCGTCGTCGTCAAGCTGGGCCTCTGCCTGTTGCTGGTGCCGTCGATGGGCGCATTGGGGGCCGCCATCGGCTGCGCGGTGGGTCAGGCCGGGGCGCTGCTGGGGGCCGGGATCAGCGCCGCGGTGCGCTTCGCGGCGCCGATCCGTGAGGGCTGGGGCCGGCAAGTCCTGGTCGCGTCGATGGCGGCGGGCAGCGCCGCGGCCGTGGGGGCCGTCGCGGCGGCCGTGGGCGACCCCTCTGTCGACGTCGGCCCCCTCGCGCCCCAGGCCCTGCTCGCCCTGCAGATCGGCGCTGGGGCCCTGGGCTGGCTGGGCGGCGCGGCCCTGCTCCGCCCCCTGGCGACCGGCGACGTGGGGCAGCGCTGGCCCCTGCTGCAGCGCTTCGAGCGGCCCCATCGGCCATGATCGACCCCTCGTGAGCATCTTGAGCACCCTCGCCACCTCCCGCCGCGCCCACCGGGGCCTGGCCGCGCTCTGCCTGGGGGTGGTCGCCGGCCCCCTGTTCTCCGGCCACGGCGTCGACGTACCCGACGACTTCCTCTACTCCGTCGTCTCCACCTGGGAGTGGCTGCGCTACGCCGTCCTGCACGGCGAGAACCCCTTCTGGATGCCCGGCCGCATGGGCGGCGTGCCCCTGCACACCGAGGCCAACCAGATGGGCCCCCTCTACCCGGCGATGTGGCCCTCCCTGCTGCTGCCGGTGCGCTTCGCCATCCCCCTGGCCTTCCTGGGCCACGCCCTGCTCGCCCTCTTCGGGATGCGCAGCCTCGCCCGGGCCTGGGGCGCGTCCGTGGCCGCCTCCACCTCCGCCGCCCTGGTCTACGCCTGCGGCATGTTCGGGCTGGCGCTCTTCGTCGAGGCCCCCGCCGACGCCATGCCCGTCTACGGCTGGTTCCCCTGGATCCTGGCCGCCCACCGCAAGATGGAGCTCACCGAGGGCCGCGATCGCCTGACGCAAGCCGCCTGGGCCGGCCTCGCCCTGGCCGCCATGCTCAGCGGCGCCCACATCCGCCACGCCGGCGGCACCTGCGGCGCCCTGGGCATCTGGTTCCTGCTGCGCTGGCGGGTGCTGCCCCTCTCCACCCTGGTCACCCTGATCGGCCTGGCCGCAGGCGCGACCGGCATCGTTCCGGCCCTGCTGGAGTTCCAGGCCAGCCAGGACCCCGACGCGCAGATCGCCGGCCTGGCCGTGCCCCCCCTGCAGACCCTGCGCTGGAGCTTTCTCTCCTCCTGGCTGGCCCCCAAACCCTTCGTCACCGCCCGGGAGTTCGGCCTGGGCGCGGTCCTGGGCGCCGCCTTCGTCTTCGGGCTGCGGGGGAAGGAGCAGCGCGGGCTGGTGGCCTACGTCGTCGCCCTGCTCGTCTGCGCGGCGGGCCTGCCCGTCGTCCGCGTGCTGCTGACCCCGCTGACCTTCCTGGCCCACCCCGTGCTCATCCTCTACTACGCCCTGGCCATGGCCCCCGCCGCCGTCCTCGGCGCCCTGGGCCTGGACCGGCTGGCGTCCATGGACCGGGCCGCGCTCAAGGCCGACCTGCGCGGCCTGCCCGGCCTGCTCCTGGCCGCCATGGCGACGTCCATCGTCCTGCGCCTGACCCCCCTGGGCTGGGACACGTTCGGCTCCGCGGGCGAGTGGAGCCACTGGGTGGTGGGGCTGGTCCAGGCCGGCGTCGTCCTGGTCCTCTGCGTCGTCGCCCTGCTGCGTTGGACCGGAGACAAGCGCGTCGGCGCGCTGCTGCTGCTGCTGACGGTCGACCTCCTCCTGCTGGGCCTGCGTGTGCACCAGGCCGTGCCGTCCGTGCCGCTGGCCCTGGTCGATCGGGCCGGCGTCGACGCCTCCCTGGCCGACGGCTACCTGCACGCCGACGAGCTGGCCGTGCTTCTGGAGGACGGCCTGGAGTCCGCGCAGACGCTCAGCCACGTCTACCGCGAGGACGGCGTGGAGTACGACGACGTGGCCCAGGGCGGGGAGATCGAGGACATCCTGCAGGAAGCCCCCGAAGCCCAGGCCCGCCTGCTCCATCGCCGCTGGCCCGTGCACGCCGGCGGAGGCATGGGCTGGCGCAGCCTGTCGGGGCGCACCAAGCTCGCCCCCCCGCGCCAGTCGGCGATGCTGCTGCCCCTGTCCCGCGCCCTCAACGGCCTGGAGCCCTTCGGCCTGGGGGTCCCCGACGAGCTCACCCCCTGGGACGCCGACTTCGTCGCGGCGCAGGCAAGCCTCGCCTTCGCCCCCGACGGCATCGGCACCCGGACCCTGCAGCTCCACGGCGTCCCCCTGGCCGTCGACGAGGCCGGTGATCGGTGGCCCATCGAGGGCCTGCTGCCCCCCTGCTACTCGCCCGCCCAAGTGGAGGTGGAGGCCTCCGCGTCCCGCCGCATCCGCCGCCTGCTGGAGACCCCCATCGACGCCGACGTCGCGATCATCGAGGCCCCCCTCCCCGGCCCCACCGCCGCCGCCGCCCTGCGGTGCGATGGCCTGTCCGTCGACGTCGAGGCCGAGTCCCCCGCCCTGGTCGTACTCAACCAGCGCCTGCACCCCGGCTGGCTCGTCACCGACGGCGCCTCCACCTACCTCCCCATCGCCGTCAACCAGGTGCACATGGGGGTGCTGGTGCCGGCCGGGGCCCGTCGCCTGACCTGGAGCTTCCGCCCGCCGGGCCTGCGTCCATCGATCGGGCTCGCGTTCCTGGGATTGCTGGCCGCGCTGGGGCTGGTCGGCTGGGGGCGTCGATCGCGGCCGATCCGCTGAGGCCTCCCGTCGATCAGAGCTCCTTCGCCCCCGCCATCACCTTGAGCAGGTAGCTGAACTTGCTGTCGCCGATGCGCAGGGCGTTGGCGGCCAGCAGCACCGGCTGGATGGCGCCGCTGCCTGGCAGGCGGCTCACCAGATCGACCAGGGGCTCCAGCCTCCGCTCGTGCCGCCCGGCGAAGGGGATGAGCCCCATCTGGATGCGCAGCTTGCGGTAGGCGCGGGGCTCGGCGACCAGGCGGCCGTTCAAGGGCTGCTGCTCCAGGTGGCCGTGGTCCATGGCGTGCACGTCCTCCGCGGTGAGCTCGCCCGCCTCCAGCCCCTTGCGGACCATGTCCGTGCCCGGGAAGTAGGTCAGGGGGAAGGTGAGGATCCGGTCGGGCTGCAGGCGACGGAACAGCTCCAGGTCCTTCCGCCGATCGACGGGCCCCTCCACGGGCGCGCCGATGATCTTGTCGACGCTGAGCAGGATCCCGTGCCGCTTGATGGAGGCCGCCGTGGACAGCACCTTCTCGTCGGATTCGCGGCGGTTCATCATGTCCCGTCGCACCTCTTTGCTGCCCGACTGCACGCCCATGGTCATCATCCAGGCGCCCGCCTCCGCGATTCGGCGCACCAGATCGTCGTCCAGGCCCGACGGGTAGGTGTAGCACCAGAACGGGAGCCCAATCTCGTCCCGGTAGCGCTCCAGGAAGGGGTCCAGCCAGCGGCGGTCGACGGTGAACACGTCGTCCATGAAGGAGATCGTCTTGGCCACCCCCCGCGCCTTGATGATCGCCAGCTCGGCGATGGTCGCGTCCACGCTGCGCCGCCGGTAGCGCTGCTTGTCGCCGATCTCCGCGTAGTTGCGGTGGTACATCTCCACCGAGCAGTAGCTGCAGGCGTAGGGGCAGCTGCGCGATCCCATGCAGAGGTAGTTCTCCTCCATCACCGGGACCTTGTTGTAGAAGAGCTGGAAGTCGCGCATGGGCACGCTGTCCAGGTCCGCGATGTAGGGCCGGAGGGGGTTGCGCACGGGGCCGTCGGGGCCGCGCATCCAGACGTTCTTGAGATCGGTCGGCACAGAGAAGCCGCCGCCCGCAAAGTCCGTGCGCTCCACGACCTCCATCAGCGCTTCTTCGGCCTCGCCGCGCACCAGGACGTCGACCTCCTCGTACTCGAGCACCGCCTCGGGCACCGAGGTGACGTGGACCCCCCCGAACACGGTCACGCACTCGGGCCGCGCGCGCTTGACCCCCGCGGCGACCTCCAGCATCCAGCGGAAGTTGTCCGTGTAGCAGGAGCAGCAGAGGAAGTCGGCCTGCCAGGAGCGCGCCAGCTCGATGATCTGCTTCGTCTTGTCCAGGCGCTGCATGACCCCGGGCAGCCGCACCAGGGGCTCGCCCCGGAATACCTGGGGGTCGAAGGCCAGGCGCACGTCGTGCCCGCGGGCCTTGAGCACGGCGCTCAGGTAGGTGACCCCGATGTGCTCGTTGGAGTTGTAGACGAACAGAACCCGCCGACATCGCCCCTCTGGGGCCTGGCCTTCACCGAGCACGCACGGCCTCCGCGTCGGGCCGGAACGCCATGGAGTCCTCCAACCCGGCCACGCAGGCCGGGCGGTAGACGGGGTCCCATCGCTGACACATGCCGACCATCCAGGACCAGGAACTGTAGGTCCGTCCCAGGTGAGTCGCTGCGCCGCGTGCGATCTGCTCGCGCCGATCCGGCGGAAAGTCCTTCAGGGCCCGCATCAGCCGATCGGGGCGGTTGCTGAGGTGGTCGCCCAGGGGGAAGCCCACGCCCCGCCAGCAGGCGTCGCGGTCGACGGCCTCCACGAAGTCGTCGCAGCGCTCGGCTTCGAGGGACGCAGCCACGATGCCGCCCTCCCCCATCGACTGCAGCGCCCAGCCCATGCCGCGCAGGCACTCGGCCCGGAGCGCGCTCGGCAGGCCCAGGCAGGCGTTGGGTCGCGGCCCGCCCTCGTCCTCGCCCTCGAAGTCCACCTGGCCGAAGCCCAGGGACCAGACCACTCCGCGCGGGCACTCCAGCGCAGCCTCGGGGCCGTAGGGGGCACAAGCGGCCTCGGCGGTGGCGACGTACTGCGATTCGGGGAGGGGGTCGCCGGCCTGGGTGGCCGCGGCGGCGCCGACCACGTGGGGTCCCATGTAGAAGCCGTGCACGTCGTGGCAGGTGCCGCGGTAGATGGAGCCGTCGGCGGGCGGGGTGTCGTGCGCCGTGGCCCGGGCGATGCCGAAGGCGTTGGCCGCGATCATCGCCAGCAGCAGCCCGCCCATCGCCTTGGGGACCATGCTCGGCAGCGCGCGCTCGCCGGGGGGAGGGCCGTCGGTCGACCCGTCGCTCATCCGCCCCACCAGCACCGCCCCGCAGAGCCCCATCACCATCGCCCAGGGGATGAGGGTGGCGTGGCCCAGGTCGCGCACGTTGGCCAGGTACCAGGGCCGCACGGCTACGTTCATGTCCGACAGCAGCCAGGCCAGGGCGTAGAAGGCGCCCATCAAGGCGGGCACGACGGCGGGGGAGACGCGCTCGGGCCCCACCGCGCGACCGGGCAACAGGCCCCCCAGCAGGGCGCGGATCGACGGCGACGTGCGCCACAGCAATCCGATCCAGCCGGCGAACAGCGCCGCGGTCACCACCGTCGCCAGGGTCATCGACAGCACGGTGCCGCGGGGGGCGTCCAGCGCGTCCTGGAAGTGCAGGCCCCAGGAGAAGCCGTTGTCCACGAGCAGGTCGCCCAGCTTCCCGACGTCGACGGACAGGGCCAGCATCTCCTTGGGGACCTTCGTGCCGCCCTCCAGCACCGGCGCGTCGTAGGGGGTGTGCAGCAGCAGCTTGGCCCAGAGGGGGGTGGCGCCCAGCAGCACCCCGCCGACGTAGGACGCGATGCCCCGCCAGCCCGCCGCGACGCGCAACATCGCCCACATCACCGCCCAGAACGCGCCGAAGAAGATCAGCGATCCGAAGCAGTTGAACAGGGCCAGGCCGGACAGCAGGCCGAAGCCGAAGAGCGCCCCCCGTCGACGCACCCCCCCGCCCCAGATCAGCCAGCAGAGGCCCCCGGCGACGGCCAGCTCGAACAGGAGCTCGGTGTAGTGCCAGTTGCCCAGGATGGTGGAGGCCAGGAACATCGTGGGCATGGGCAGGGCCAGGGTCAGCCCGCCCAGGACGGCGGCGCGGCGGCCGAAGAAGCGCTGCAGGAAGAGCGTGCCCACCAGGGCGGTCGCCCCGGACCAGAGCGCGGCGGCGGCCTTGACGCTGAGCCCGGTGACGCCGAAGAGGGCGAAGATCGGCAGGCCCGTGGTGGCCCCGATGGCCATGCCGCCCAGGATGCCGTCGTAGGTGTCCAACGGGCTGTAGGCGAAGCCGCGCAGGACATCGCGGGCCATGCTCCCCGAGACGCAGTCGAAGGTGACGGTGGCCTGGGGGTTGTTGGAGAGCACCACGGCCCAGAAGGCCAGCTGCTGGAGGCCGACCACGGCGATCAGGGGGAGGTGGCGGCGCATGCGGGGGGCAGTCTAGACGGGCAGGGGCGGGGACCGCGGCCGACGGATCCGCTGCCGGGAGGATCACGGGCTACGATGCAGTCCGGAGATCCCGTGTCCGTCGACGTCCTCCTCATCAACCTGCACTCGGTGCGCAACAAGTGGGTCCTGCACCCGCCGTTGGGCCTGGCGTACCTGGCGTCCACGCTGGAGCGCGAGGGCTACGTCGTGCAGATCCTGGACGCCAACTGCCCGCCGGAGCTCCCGGGGCCGCTGCTGCTGCAGGAGATCGCGCGGATCCGCCCGGCGATCGTGGGGATGACGCTGTTCACGCCGGACCTGGGCACGTTCGGCGGCATCCTGCCCGGCCTCAAGAAGCTGAAGGTCGACGGCGCGTACGGCCACCTGGTCCTGGGCGGGCACCACCCCTCCTACCACCCGGAGATCATCGAGGAGATCGGCTGCGAGTGGGGGGTCCAGTGGGACGGGGAGGCGGCCTTCACGGCGCTGTGCCATGCCCTCCTGCGCGGGATCGGCGACCCGGAGGACATCCCCGGGGTCATCAGCAACGTCGGCGGCCGCTCGCGCATCAACACGCACCGCCTGACCCCAGATCTGGACAACCTGCCCTTCCCCGCCCGGCACCTGCTGGACAACGACGCCTACTTCAACCCCATGTCCTCCCAGAAGATCAGCAGCCTGATCATGGCCCGCGGCTGCCCCTTCACCTGCAGCTTCTGCAGCGGGGCCACGGAGACCAGCAAGCTGTCCATGCGCTACCGGCACGTGGACTCGGTGCTGGCGGAGCTTCGGGAGATCAAGGAGGTCTACGGCGTCGACTACGTGGAGTTCGTGGACGAGACGTTCACGCTCAACAAGAAGCTGGTCTACGAGGTCTGCGACGGCCTGAGCGACCTGGGCATGAAGTGGGGCTGCCAGACCCGCGCCGACGTGGTGGACGCCGACCTGCTGATGGCGATGGGGCGGGCCGGCTGCGACAAGATCGCCTTCGGGATCGACGCCTCCACCGAGCGCGTGCGCATGTCCGTGGCCGGCAAGCGCATCTCCGACGAGCTCTTCCGCGACTCGTTCCGCTGGGCGAGCGAGGCGGGCATCAAGTCGGTGGCCAACATCATCTTCGGCTTCCCCGGCGAGCGGCCGTATGAGGCCTACCGAACCCTCAGCCTGGTGAAGTCGCTCAACCCCACCTTCGCCAACTTCCAGCCGCTGTACATCTACCCCAAGACGGAGATCTACAGCCGCGCCATCGCCGAGGGGAAGATCGACCCCGGCTACTGGTCGCGCATGGTCCACGAAGAGCTGGACATGGTCCCGGTCTACGAGCAGCCCGAGTACGGCATGGACACCCACCGCCTCAAGGGCTTCGGCCGCTCGTTCATCTGGCGCTTCTACCTGCGCCCCCACCAGATCAGCCGCCTGCTGGAGCGCGACCGCTCGCCCCGGGACATCCTCAACTACGCCCGCATCGCCGCGGGCATGTACCGCTACTACTTCCAGGAGGAGGCGGCGTAGGGCCCGTGGACGACGCCGATCCGCGCCGCAGAGGGATCGGGAAGACCCGCCCGCGCCCGGCCGCCAACCGTTAGCGTGGCCGCCATGCGCACCCTCCTGACCCTGCTCCTCCTGCTCGCCCTCCCCCTGCTCGGCTGCCCCGCCGGCGACGACGACGACTCGGCGGCCGAGCCCACCGACGACGATGACGCGGCCGACGACGACGATTCGGTGGACGACGACGACACGGCCGACGACGACGATTCGGTGGACGACGACGACGACGACTCCGCGGACGACGACGACTCCGCAGACGACGACGACTCGGCCGATGACGACGACTCCGCGGACGACGACGACTCCGCAGACGACGACGACTCGGCCAACGACGACGACTCCGCGGACGACGACGACTCCGCGGACGACGACGACTCAGCCGACGACGACGACAGCGCCGCGGCCGCCTGCTCCGACGCTGCGCTGGAGGCGGCCCTGACCACCTTCGCCACCTGGAACGGCGTGCGCGCCTGCGCCGACTCCTTCCTGTCGGTGGGCAACGCCGACGAGACGGCCCGCATCTCCGTCTCCGTGAACACCAGCGCCCTGAGCCCGGCCCCGGGACAGAGCTGGACGCTGGACATCGCCGGCCTGACGGTGCCGCCCTTCGCGCTGACGGGCTCGGCGACGGGGCAGCGGGGCAGCTACCTGCAGGCCTACGACTGCGTGGGCGTCCAGCCCATCGACGAGCCGGTGGTGGACCGCAGCTTCACGGGCACGGCGGGCTTCGTGGTCTTCAACGTGGTCAGCGTCGACGGCTTCGGCGGCTTCTCCGCCGACGTCAGCCTGACCGGCCTGGAGGTCACGGCCACCGACGACGCCGCCGTGGTCTGCCCGGTGCCCGACCGCGTGCTGACGGGCCTCGACTTCGGCTACATGCCGGCCTGAGCGGCTACCGTACGCCGGCGTGCTCGCGCCGGACCCCACCACCATCTTCCTGACCGGCGGCACCGGCTGCCTGGGCACGCGCCTGGCGGAGTCCCTGGCCGGCGACGGCCACCGCATCTTCCTGCTGGTGCGCCCCAAGACGAAGCGCAGCGCCGAGGCCTGGCTGGCCGGCCTGCGCAAGCGCGACGAGGACCTTCGCGCGCGCATCCTGCTGTTCGAGGGCGACGTGGATCGGCCCGGCGTGGTCGCCTCCGCCCCCGGCCAACAGCGCGTCGCCAGCGAAGCGACCGTCCTGGTGCACGCCGCCGCCATCACCAACCTGGCCGCCGACCGCGCCTCCTGCGAGCGCACCAACGTGCAGGGCACCGCCCACATCCTGGAGGTGGCCCGGGGCATGCGCGGCCTGACCCGCCTGCTGCACGTCTCCGCCGGGGCCGTGGCCGGCGACGCCGAGGGGCCCTTCGCCGAGGACGAGCTGCAGCGGGGCCAGCGCTTCTACAACGACTACGCGGAGACCAAGAACCGCGCCGAGGAGCTGGTCCGCGCCGCCCGGGCCGACCTGCCCACCACCATCGCGCGGCCGGCGCACATCGTCGGCGACAGCCAGACCGGGGCCATCGACCGCATCGACGGCGTCTACTACCTGGTGCTGCTGCTGCTGCGCATGTCCAAGCTGCCGAAGCCCCTGCGCGTCCTGCCCGTGGCCCCCGGCGGCGACGTCGCCCGCATGGACCTGGTGCCCATCGACTTTGTGGTCGACGCCCTCAAGGCCCTGGCCTGGCACCCCGACAGCGTCGGCGGCACCTTCCACCTCAGCGACCCCCTGGCCCTGACGGTGCGCGGCCTGGCCCGCGTCTTCGCCCGCGAGCTGGACATCGCCGGCCCCTACTTCAGCATCCCCGGCCGCCCCCTGGCCATGGTCCTGCGCGGCGGCCGCACCAGCGACACCCTGCGCACGCTGATGGATCAGCTGTTCAACCTGCCGCCCGAGCTCGCCGACGGCCTTGCCCACCGCGCCATCTACGACTCCACCCAGGCCCAGCGCCTGCTGACCCCCCTGGGCCTGCGCGCCCCCCACGTCGAGCAGTACATCGGCCCCCTGCTGGACTTCGCGCGGCGGCGGTTGTTGTAGCGGGGGGGCCGAGGCAGAGAGGCGGCAGCCGACCCCCGGCGGCGGAGGCCTTGACGCTATCCCTCGGCCTGCGCGGTCCCGGCCCCGCCCGCCGTCGCTCCGTCGAGCGCTCCGCCCTCGGGCTCCAACAGCCACCGCCAGGCGGGTCGGACGACGACGCGCCCTGCGTCCACGGCGATGGTGTCGGTCTCCCCCATCGTGATCATCAGCCCCCGGTCGAGCTCGTGCTCCGCCATGGCCTCGTTCAGGGCGCGGAGCTCCCGGTGGCGGGTCGCCGGGTCGGTCGCGTCCGCGCAGACCTGGACGAGCAGCTCGTCACCCAACCCCCTGCGGCGAGCGATGAAGTCGACCTCGAACCCGGAGCGCGTCTTCACGTAGCCGCAGGTGTAGCCGCGCCGGCGCAGCTCCAGGTACACCGCGGTCTCCAGCAGGTGGCCCGTGTTCTTCGCGGCCGAGAAGCTGTGCGCGACCGCGAGGCCCGGGTCCACCGGGTAGGCCTTGCGGGGGTTGGCGCTCCGCGCCGCCTCGGAGCGGCGGTCGATGGGGAGCGCGAAGACGAGGAAGGCGTCCTCGATGTGGGCCAGCGCGGCGTACAGGCTGTCCTTGCTGACCCGTCGCCCCTGGGACTTCAGCGCGTTGTAGAGGCGGTTCACGCTGAACCGGCCGGCTGGATCGGACAGCAGGCGGCGGACGAGAAAGCGGAGCGCCTCGACGTTGCTGACGCCGTGGCGCTCGATGACGTCGCGAAGAACGACGACGTCGACGTAGTCCTGGAGCACGCGAACCCGCGTCCGGTCGTCCAGCCCCTGGACCTCCGGGAAGCCCCCCCCGCGCAGGTAGGTGTCGAAGCGTGCATGCAGGAGCGCGCCCACGTCCGCAGCCACCGGCCAGGCCTGGGGGAGCGCGTCGCCGGCGAAGACAAGCGCCTCGCGGAAGCTGAACGGCGCGATCTCCGTCGGCAGGGCGCGCCCGCGCAGGGACGTGGCGATCTCCCGACTGAGGAGCTGCGCCGACGAGCCCGTCACCACGACCCGCGTGTCGCCCCGGTCCAGCATCCGCCGGACGAAGGACTCCCAGCCGGGCACGTTCTGGACCTCGTCGAGGTAGAGGTTGAGGGGGCGTCCGATCGCGTCGGGGTGGCGACGACGCCACGCATCGACGAAGCGGTGCAGGTCGGCGGCCTCCAGCGCGGGCAGCCGCTCGTCTTCGAAGTTGACGTACAGCAGCTGCCCCGGCGGGGTTCCCGCCGCGAGCTTCTCGCCGATCTCCTGGTACATCCGCCACGTCTTGCCAGACCGGCGCATGCCGATCAGCGCGTCGGCCTTGCCCGGCAGCGCCGGCAGCGTCGCCTCCCGCGGGGAGGGACGTGGGAGCCGCGTGGGATCGACCTCAGCGACCAGCGCTTCGATGGTGTCCTGGAGGCTCACCGCAATCCTTCCTTATTGGAAGGATAAGTTTACTCGATACCGTCCTCTGTCAGCGGAAAAGTTCTCAGGGGTCCTCCCCACCGTCGTCGCGGCCCCTTTCGTCGGCACACCCGGCGGCCCCGGCGTCCGGGCACGGCAGCCAGCCACCGAGGACGAACCCCTCGGGGGAGGGCCTGGCGATCGACGGTCGCCCGGTAGGCTCGCCTCCCTCCCTCCCTCCCCTCATGACGACGGCCCTCGCGTTCGCGCTGGACCCCGCCTCCCAGTCGTCGCTCCTGGAGTCGAGCTACGGCAGCGCGGGGCTCGGTCTGATGCTTGAAGCCCTCGTCGTGCCGCTTCTCACGCCGCTGTGGGTTCTGCTGAGCAGCGGGGCCTACCTGCTGGCCCTCAAGGTCTTCAAGGCGGAGCACCCGAGCCTTCGACAGATGATCCGCGTCAACGCCTACGCCGGGGCGCCCCTGCTCTTCGGCATCCACTGGGTGCCGCTGATCGTCGCCGGGCCGTGGTCCGTGTACCTCTGGTACTTCGGCGCCTGGAAGGCCGGGGGACCGAGGCCGGCGCGGGGCTTTGGGTTGACGGTGGCGGCGGGGGTCCTCCTGACGATCGTGCTGTCGAAGGCGTTTCGCGCGCCGGAGTGATCGCCCCCCCTACTCCGGCCGCAGCGCCTCAAACGCCCGCAGGAAGTTCCCGCCCAGCACCTTGCGGATGCGGTCGTGCTGCCAGCCGGCGTCGAGCATGTGCTGGACCAGGACGGGGTAGGTCTCCCCGCTCTTGAGGTCCCAGGGCGGGCGGATCATGCCGTCGAAGTCGCTGCCGACGCTGACGTGGTCCTCGCCGACGACCTGGATCACGTGGTCCATGTGCTCGACCACCATGCGGCCGTTGCTGGGGCCCCCGGGGCGCTTGAGGAAGGGCTCGCTGAAGATGATGCCCACGGTGCCGCCGGTGCTGGCGATGGCCTCGATCTGCCGATCGCTCAGGTTGCGCCAGTGCTCGCGCGGGCCGTCGACGCCGGTGTGGGTAGCCAGGATCGGCTGCCCCTTGTCCGCCACCTCAAACGCCTGCCAGAAGGCCGCCTCGCCGATGTGCGCCAGGTCTACGAACACCCGCTCGGCGTTGCACTGCCGCACGAACTCCGCGCCCTTGTCCGTCAGCCCGCGGATTCGATGGAAGCGCCGCAGGGGCGAGGAGGTCTCCCCGAAGGACGAGGTCGTCAGGTGCACCACCGTCGCCCGCACCACGATGCGATCGGGCACCGCCGCCATGCCGCCCGGCGCCGCCTCCAGCGCGTTGCCGCCCTGGATGGACACGATGACCGCGTGCGCGCCCCGGGCCCGGGCCGATCGGTACTCCGCGGCCGTGCGCACGATCTCCAGCGCCCCGCCGCTGCGCGCCACCAGCGCCTGCATGCCCGCCAGGTTGCGCTGGAAGGTCCGCCACCGCTGCTGGGGCCCCCGCGAGGGGTTGGTGGTGATGGACCACATGGCCCCGCTCAGCCCGCCTTCGGCCATGCGCGGCAGGTCCAGGTGCCCGAACCACCAGCGCCCCAACAGGGCCGAGCGGTGCGCCACCAGGGGGTCGTAGCCCCACAGGCGCGGCGGGATGAACGTGTCGATGTGCAGGTCGATGAGCTCGCTGTCGCGAGCCAGGCGCACGGCCTCTTCGCTGCACCCCAGCCGGCGCGCCAGGTGCGAGGGCTCCGAGGGCACGGGCGGGCGCAGGCCCGCGCGCACGGGCAGCGGGAACACGCCTACTTGGCGGGGCTGCGCTTGAAGAGCGAGGTCTGCCCGTTCGGGTCCGTCAGGCTGAGCATGCCGTCGGACGTCATCTTGGCCTTCAGGGTCTTGGTCTCCCCCTCCGGGGTCTTCGACGTCAGCGTCCAGCCACCGTCCGCCGCCAGCGACGTGTAGGTGGCCGGCACCGTCTCCCCCATCACCTGGAAGGTGAGGGTGGAGTCGCTGATCGTCAGCTTGGCCTCCGACGCCGCCAGCACCGCCTTGAGCATCGCCTTGGCCATGCCGTCCTCCGGCGTGGCCTCCGCCTGCTTCTTCAGGGCGTCGACCTGGGCCACCTCCTCCGCGCTGAGGTGGACCTGCCACGCCCCGTGAAAGGGCGGCGCGTCCATCGCCATGCTGAGGGTGGGCAGGAGGAGCAGGAGGGCGATGAGGGCTGCGCGCATGGACTCTCCGGGGGGATGGGTCGTAGGACCGGAAGGGGGGTCGCTCTGGGACGCTACTCCCAGCACTCCACGTCGGACGGGCTGATGTAGAAGTCGAAGGAGTCGCCGCTGTCCAGCGTAAACGAGTCCGTCTGCAGGAAGCAGTACTCCGACTTGTTGGCGGCGATCAGCATGTACTCGCCGGCCGGCAGGTAGGTGCTGCAGTCGTAGCCCAGGCCGATGTACTCGCAGATCGGGTACTGGACTTCCGTGTTCCAGTCCACCGCCGTCAGCATGTCCAGGTCCACCGAGCCCTTGTTCCAGACCACCAGCTCGGCGTCGTCGTCGTCGCCCACCGCGTCGTCGTCGTCGGCCGCGTCATCGTCGTCGGCCGCGTCGTCGTCGTCGGTCGCATCGTCGTCGTCGTCGGTGGCGTCGTCGTCGTCGTCCGCCGCGTCGTCGTCGTCTCCGGTCACCTCCTCGGGCTCCAGGAGCACCAGGGTGAACTCGGGGTCGGACTCGGTCAGCGTGGCGCCGGGGTAGAACCAGGCGAACTCGTCGCTGTCGTCGTAGGCCACCAGGTCGTAGCAGCCCAGGGGCATGTCCAGCAGGGCCAGGAACCAGCCGTCGCCCAGGGCGCTGCTGCCCAGCTCGTTGCTGCCCCAGTCCTCGCTGTCGCACTCGGCGATGTACAGCTCACCGACGTCCAAACCCGAGTCGTTGACGACGAACAGGATCCCGGGGTCCCCCGCGTTCCCGCCGCTGTAGGACTCCTCGCCCGCGGGGGTGTTGTCGCCCGTGTTGTTGCCCGAGCCGCTGCCGGCCATGGTCACGTTGACGTTGACGTTGATGTTCACGTCGTTGTTCGGGAGGTTCGGGGTGTCCGACGGGGTGGCGTCGTCGTCGTCCCCGCCACCACCACCGCGGCTGGCGGGGCAGGCGGTCAGGGCCAGGGCGCCGAGCACGGAGAGGCCCAGCGAAAGGTGTCGCAGCGAAGAGTGCATCATGTTCGATCGTTCCCGGGGCTCCGACCGTCCCTCCCGGCGAAGCGCGGCGACCCTACAGAACGGAGGGACGTCTGAAAAGACGGAAATTCCGCGGCTCCCTGGCCGGTTGCGGGGACGGGTGGCACAAGGGGGGAGCGCCCGTGACCGATCCCCGCCCCATCCCCCGGCAGCTCTTCGATCTGGCGCTGCCGATCATCGGCCTGAACGTGCTGACGGTGCTGGCCCTGGCCGTGGACACCGCCATGGTGGCGCGGATGGAGGGGTCGGACGCGGCGCTGGCGGGCCTGGGCTTCGCCTCGCAGATCGTGTTCCTGCTGATGGTCGCCCAGATGGGCCTGACCGTGGGCTGCGTGGCCACCGTGGCCCGGGCCTTCGGCGCCCGCGAGCCCGAGCGCGTCGCCCACGTCCTGCAGCAGGCGACGATGCTGACGCTGATCATGGGGGGGATCATCGCGGTGCTCGGCAACGTGGTGGCGCCGTCGATCCTGCGGCTGCTGGGGGCGGAGGGCGACGCTCTGGACCAGGGCCTGCGCTACCTGCGGCCCCTGCTGACGGGCACGGTCTTCTACTACCTCAACCTGCTGTTCGCGGGCGTGCTGCGGGGCGTCGGCAACACCAAGCTTCCCTTCCTGGTCGCCGTGGTGATCAACATCGTCAACGTCGTCCTCAACTACGGCCTGATCCTGGGCAACTACGGCCTGCCGGCCCTGGGCGTGCAGGGCGCGGCCATCGGCACCCTCTGCGCCTACGCCAGCGGCACGGTGGCCATGGTGGTGCTCCTCAACACCGGCGCGCAGCCCGGCCTGTCGGTGCCCCTGCGCCTGGTCCGCCTGGACGGCCCCCTGGCCGGGCGGCTCTTCAAGGTGGGCTGGCCGGCCGCCCTGGACATGCTGATCCTCAACGCCGGCTTCCTGTCCATCCTGGGCATGCTCGGGCGGATCACCCCCGCCGCCGTCGCCGCGCACGGCATCGGCCTGCGCATCCAGGCCCTGGCGTTCGTGCCGGGCATGAGCATCAGCCAGGCCACGGCGGCCATGGTCGGACAGGCCCTGGGCGCCGGGGACGTGGCGCGCGCCAACGCGGTGATCCGCGCGTCGATCGGCCTCTGCACGGCGATCATGACCACGCTCGGTCTGGCGTTCATCGCCGGCGCCTACCCCCTGACCGCCCTGTTCAGCCTGGAGCGCGGCACGCCCATCGCCGAGCTTGCGGTCCTGTGGATGAAGGTCCTGGGCGTGGGCATGCCGATCGTGGGCGTGTGGATCGCGCTGGTGGGCATGCTGCAGGGCTCCGGCTTCACCAACACCAGCCTGCGCATCAACCTGGCGGCCACCACCGTGCAGATCCCCCTGAGCTACCTGCTGGGCTTCACCCTGGGCCTGGGCCCCCTGGGCATCTGGGCCGCCTTCCCCATCAGCTTCTTCATCAAGATGGTCTGGGGCCTGTTCGAGTGGCGCGGCCAGCGCTGGGCCGTCACCGGAGGGCGCGGGCGCTGATCGGCGGACGCAAGAGGCTCCCCCGGCTCAGAGCGGCAGCAGCACCGGTGAGCCGCCGCCCCCGCTGAGGACGACCTCCACGCAGGTGCCGTTGCCGCTGACGGGGCAGGGCACGCAGCCGTGGGTGCTGCAGAAGCTGGCGTCGAAGGGCTCCACGTCGACGTGGCCGCTGATCTGAAGCGCCAGCAGCTTGCCGATCGACTCGTTCAACTCCATCGACAAGGTCGCGTTCTCCACCACCATGTCCACCGGCGACGCCGCCAGGACCAGCTCCCCCACGGGCCCCGCGTTCACGTAGGGCGGGCCGCTGGAGTGGGGCACGTCCATGTTGAGGCCGGTGACGTTGAGGTCGCAGACGCCGTCGGTCCCGTAGAGGTCGAGCACGAAGGCGTTGGAGCTCGGGTCCTGGCCCGGCGCCACCAGGAACGAGTCCTCCCGCCGCGCGGTCTCCCACAGAGACTGGAAGGCTCCGTTGCCGGCGACGTAGTCATTGAGGCTGCTGCCCCCCACGCAGAAGCTGGGCTCGGCGTACCAGGGCGTGGAGCAGTGGTCGTTGGCGAAGCCGGGGCTGCCAAGGTCCGACGTGTTGCCGAAGGCAGAGCTGTCGGGCGGGTTGCACCAGTAGGCGCTGTCGTCGTTCTCCCAGATGCCGAAGAAGAGCGGGTTCAGCTGCGCCGACTCGCCGGCGTTCAGGGGGTCGGTCGAGCTCCAGGTGATCGCGTCCACCTCGCAGCCGTTGGCGGCGCCCACGATCTGCAGCGAGCCCGAGGAGGGATCCAGGTCGATGGTCGACGGACCGTAGGCCGCCAGGTGGGGCACCCCGCCGTTGAGGGCGGGGCTGCCGTTGGCGGCCAGCACCGCGTAGCTGTTGGCCGGCACGTTGACGTTGCTGGTGCTGAACCAGACCGTCGTGCTGCCGTCGGACAGGCCCATGTTGTCCAGCAGCACCGGCGAGGGCATGGGGTTGTAGACCTCCACCCACTCGCCGTCGACGCCCAGGATGGAGTCGCGCATGACCTCCGTGATCACGAGCATCCCCTCCACGCCCGCGCAGGCCGACGTGTTGGGGCAGTAGTCGTTCTGCCAGCCGGGGGTGCCGCTGCCGCCGTCGCCGTAGGCCGGCGCCGAGCTCAAGCACCAGGAGTCGACCAGGTCGTTGGAGAGGCCATCGTAGTGATCGGCGCCCAGGCTCAAGGTGGCCCCCGCGCCCGCGGCGACCGCGTCGGGCCAGCCCACCGACGTGTCCCACTCGAGGGCGTCCTGGGAGATGCCGTCGCCATCGACCAGCTCGATCTCGTCCTCCAGGGGGTCCAGGTCCAGATCCGAGCCGTAGCTGTAGTAGACCTCCCCCACCCCACCGTTGACCGCGCTGTCCTGGTCCCACGCCAGCACGACCTGGTGCTGGGCGGGGATCAGCACGCCGGAGACGACCTCGTGGAAGCCGGCGGCGCTGTTGAGCTGCCAGCCGAAGAGCGAGACCTTCTGGTCGCTGGTGTTGTACAGCTCGATCCACTCCCGCCCGACGTCGGTGACCAGGGGCGCCGCCTGGATCTCGCTGAAGATCACCGAGCCCCCCGGCAGCGCGCCCGGGCAGGCGCTGTTGGACACCCGCGGATCGCCGTACTGGGCCTGCCCCGTGGGGATGGAGCCGTAGGAGCCCGCCGGGGTGATGCACCAGTTGGCGCCGTCGTCGTTGCCTGACGGGGTGGTGGCGCCGGGGTCCAGGGAGATGCTGGCCGACTCCACCACCGGGAAGGTGGAGGGCGACAGCGCCACCTCGTCGACGACCCAGGAGCCGTCCCTCAGCAGGAGGGTCGAGTCGGGCTCCAGGGCCAGGGCCGAGCCGTAGCCGTAGTCCACGCTGGCGTTGCCGTTGTCGATGGGGTTGGCCGACTGGCCCAGCACCCGCGAGGCGTAGCCCGGCACCACGATCGTCGCCGCGACCGTGTGGGTGGAGATGCCGACGCCGATCTCCAGGCCGTAGAGGTCGATGCCGACGGACGTGGTGTTCCGGACCTCGAACCACTCGCGACCGGCGTCGTCGCCGGCGGGGTTGACCAGGATCTCCGTGATCACCAGCCCGGTGAAGGGGCTGACGGGGCTGGTGTCGTCGTCGTCGACCACCGTGTCGTCGTCGTCGTCGGGGGGCGTGGCGTCGTCGTCGTCGGGGCCGGTGTCGTCGTCGTCGGGGGCGGTGTCGTCGTCGTCGGGGGTGGAGTCGTCGTCGTCGCCCGCGCTGTCGTCGTCGTCACCCAGACTGAAGCAGGGGCCGTTGCCCGCGCCGGGGGTGCCGCGATCACCGCGGCTGCCGTAGGCCGGAGCGGGGCTGGTGCACCAGGCGGAGGCGGAGTCGTTGAACACCGGCGTGGAGACGGCGGGGCTGAGGCTGAGGGACACCCCCAGCAGCTCGCCGTCGAACTGGCTCCAGCCGGACCCGGTCATGTCCACGCGGTCCATCAGCACCGGGGTGCCCGTGTCCGTGCTCCACAAGGCGATGGAGTCGTCCTCGGGGCTCATCTCCAGGTCGATGTAGTAGCTGGGCTTGATGTCGACGGCGTCGTTGAGGGCGTCCCAGTTGCCGAGGATCACCCGCTCGCCCGCGCCGACGGCGTCGCCGATGGACAGCTGCGAGGAGCCCCCCGCGCTGGCGCTGCTCAGCGCCGCCCCGGTCAAGCCCCGGGTGTGGGGGCCGACGTTGAGGAGCTCGATCCACTGCCGCTCCCCGGGGGACTCCCCGGCGGGCTGCAGCATCATCTCCGTGATGACGAACTCCCCCACGGACAGCGGACCCGGGCACTGCGCGTTCTCCTCGTTCGGGCTGCCGAAGCCGCCGGTGGGGCCCCAGTGGCCCGAGGGGGAGACGCACCAGCAGGCCTCGGGGTCCTCGGGCTCGCTGGAGAAGCAGGAGGGCTCGTTGCTGAGGATGTTGGAGGCGCCCGTTGCGGGCACGACGACGCTGGGGGAGATCACGGTGCTGACCCCCAGATCGGGCTTGATCAGCTGGAACAGCGTCAGCCCCTCGCCGAAGGTCAGGGCCTCCCCCCACAGGGCCTTGACGTTCTCGACGCCCAGCTCCGCTTCGGCGCGCGCCGTCGCCGCGAGCAGCGCCCGGCCCTGGGGCGCGATGCCGACGCCGGCGGGCAGGGTCCAGCTCTCCGGAGGCGTGGGGGCGACGTAGTCCAGCTGGATCGTCCAGCCCTCCAGGTCGACCACCTGGTCCGTGGTGTTGCTCAGCTCCAGCCAGCGCAGCTCCTCGGGGACCTCCCCGGTCCCGAAGAGGAAGACCTCGCTGGGAAAGACCCCCCCCGTCGGGTTCGCCGTGGCGTCGTCGTCGTCCCCGGCGCTGTCGTCGTCGTCGGGGACCGAGTCGTCGTCGTCGCCGGTGCTGTCGTCGTCGTCCTTCGCCGAGTCGTCGTCGTCCGCCGGCCGCTCGCCCTCCACGCAGACGCCCTGCTCGGTCTCCGTGAAGCCGTCGCACCAGGCGCCGCTGGGGCACCAGGAGTCACCGCGGCAGGGGATGTCCTCCAGGCCGACGTCGAAGGTGCAGCCCGTCAGCAGGACCAGGAGCAGCAGCAGCGCGCGGATCACCAGCGGACCCCCACGGTGAGGTGCGCGCCGCCGGGGGTGGGCGCCAGGGCGAGGACTGGAGCGGGGGCGTTCCAGGACGCGGCGCCGGCCGAGCGGCCCCGGGTGGCAGCGGTGACGACGAAGGCGACGAGC
>CALCXL010000388.1 GCA_937907595.1 uncultured Pseudomonadota bacterium | reverse complement strand
GACGGGCGAGGAGCGCTTCGCCCGCCGGGTGGGTGGGCAGCTCAAGGCGCTGGAGATCGGCCCGCAGGGCCGCATCTTCGCTGGGAGCGACTGCGGGAGCTTCGAGGTTCTGGCGCCATGAGGGGCGTCCGCGCCCTTTTGGGTTTGCGGCCGTGAGGGGCGCCCTCGTGCTGGTGCTGGTGGCGGGGTGCGTGCCCGACGGGGCGGAGCCCCCGTCCCCCGTCGACTGGTCCCTGGAGGCGGGCGACGCGGACGGCAACTCGCGGTAGGGCCGATGTCCCTGTCATAGGTACGACTCAGGCTCCCCGTACAGGAAGCGCACCTCCCCGTCGGTGTCGATGACCCACGAGTCCACCCGGTGAGGAGTGCCGGCGATGCCGTTGACGAGCCAGTCGCGCACGAAGACGCGGAACCCGATCGGGACGCGGACCACGACGGTGGAGCCTCCGTCGTCGGGCAGCGCCGTCATCGCGTTGGCGACCGCCGCGGCCCTGCCGCCGGGGAGCTGGGCGAAGTGGATCGGAGCCACGCGGACGAAGCCGAGGTCGTCGGTGCCGTACGACGTGAAGGCGTTGAGGTCGAGGTACAGCTCACCCAGCGCCCACGTCTCCGGCCGCAGGGGCAGCGCGACGAGTGGCAGCCGCTGCGGCTGCCACGGCACGCCCGACGAGCGGAAGTAGATGTCCAGCAGCGCATCACGGGCCTGCAGGTCGACGAACACGGCGCCGCCGTGGTCCGCGGGGAGCAGCCGGACGGCGGCGTTGGGCTCCCGCGGCAGCCGCGCGAGATCGATCTCCAGGTCGACGGACGCCGCCGCAGGCACGACCCGGGGAACCGGCGAGGGGCTGCCGCCACCCCACCACCCGGCGGCCGCCGCGCGCTCGGCGAGGGGCGAGCCCGCCGGGAACAGCACCGCCCGGAGCGTCGCCTCCTCCGCCCGCTTGCGACCCAGGTCCAGCTTCGGCCCCAGCCGCCGGTAGTCGGGCAGCGGCCCGAAGCGGCGCAGCGTGCGGCGTGCCGGCTCCATGCGAGCCGCCGTGTCCCCCTGGTAGACGGGGTGCCGGAGGTACGTGCTCGGGTCGGCGTCGACCTCGAACCGGCCGAGCGCGAAGCCGGCGAGGCCGAGCAGTAGCGCCGCTACCGCGAGATCCCGCAGCCCCGGCCTGCGGCCTGAGGCATCCATCATCTCCCACACGCCGAGGGAGGCGAGCAGCACCAGGGGGACCACGGCCTCGATGGCGATGCGGGCTTTGTCGCCCTGGATCCAGTCCCGCTGGGTCGCCAGAACGAAGAAGATCCCGGCCATCGGCGCGACGAGCGCCACCATCCACGGCCGCTCGCGGCGGAACAGCCGCAGCGCGCCGACGACGGCGAGGCCGCAGACGATCAGCCCGAACAGGTCGAGCATGTCCAGAAAGTAGAAGATCCCCGTCGGGTAGGGCAGGAACGGCGTGCGCGGCAGGTACTGCGCCGTCATGGACACCAGCGACAGCAGGCTCTCCGTCTCCCCCAGGCTGTGTAGCCCGTGCTGCCGCAGGTGGGGCACCGCGATGGCGAGGGGGAGCAGCGCCGCGGCGGCAGCCACGCCGAGCCGTCGCCAGCGCCGCGGCCGAACCTGGTAGGCCGCCACCACCGACACCGCGAACGCGACGGGCAGGAACCGCAGCCCGCTGACCGCCAGCAGGCCGAACAGCCAGCCGTGCACCAGCGCCTGCTCGGGACGGGCCCGCAGGGAGAAGAGCAGCGCCGCCGACAGCGCCGCCGCGATGACGTTGCGGTCCAGCACCTCGACCGACAGCAGGAACGGGTTGAGCACCGCGAAGAGCCCGCCGACCACGGCGAGGCCGCGGTGCCGGGTCCAGCGGAACAGCCACAGCTGCACGAACAGGAACAGCAGCGCGCGGAACAGCACGTCGACGACGCGGAACGTCGCGGCGTCCAGCGTCGACATCAGCGGCGCCGTGTAGAAGACGTTGCCCGGTGAGTTGACGATCCCCCACGCGTCCCGGACGCCCGACGCATCCCCGCCCGGGTTGAGGTCGGCGACCAGCGCGAAGGTCTGCATGTAGAAGCACTCGGCCTCGCCGGTGTTGCCCCAGGCCGCGAGCGACAGCATCAGCTCCGCGTCGGTGTGCAGGACCGCGGTGATCGCGGCCACGACGCCGGCCGCCCCCAGCGCGATCCACTCCCCCCGCGTCGGCGCCCGCCACCGGTGCGCCTTCAGCGCGGCCCGGCCCCCCGTGCCCAGCAGCAGCGCCGCGACGAGCACGGCGGCCCCTGCGAGCAGCCCCGGCCCGATGAACGTCGGCGCCACCCAGGCGATCCCCACCGTGAGCGCGGGGGCGACGCCCAGCGCCCCCAGCAGCGTCCAGGCAAGCACCTCCACGGGGTCGTCGGCACCGACGCGCACGGCGATGAGCAGGCCGACCGCAAGCAGGAGCAGGAGCACCACGGAGGGCAGAGTCCCCCTCCGGCCGCCGCCCCGCAACCTCTGACCTACAATGCCCCCATGCCGCAGGCCACGACGCTCCTCGCTCCAGCCCCCGAGCATTGCATCCAGACCCCGGTGGACGCCGAGGTGCGCGACCTGCGCTGGCTGTTGCACGGACCGGTGCGGGCCCCCGACGGCGCCGTGCTGTCGTGGGCCAACCCCGCCCACCCCGGCTTCGTGTACGCCGAGGCCGAGGGGCTCCTGCTGTCGTTGCACGCCGAGGCGCTGGCGCGGGGGCCCGAGGAGCCGGGGATTCGGCTCGACGGCCGCCGGCTCGCCCGCCGCCTGGTCCAGGGGCTGGACGACGTCGGCGCGGTCGTCCACCGCGGCGCGCGATACGTCTTCGATACGGCGGTCGTGGTGGCGGCGCTGCGGCGGTGGCGGATCGTCGAGCCCGACGGCCCGGCGTTCGACGCCTCCACGGAGTGGCTCCGCGCCCGCCTGCGGGCCGGCGTCGGACAGGAGGGGGCCGCGTCCGACGGTCACTGGTCCCGGTCCTTCGGCCCCCACCTGCTCAAGGCTGCGCTCGCGCTGCCTGGGGACCCGCTGCTCGCGGACGTCGCCCGCCGGTTCTGCGCGACCTGCTGGGACGGTGCCTGGTTCACCTGTCACGCCGCCACCGACGCCGTCTATCCCCACGCCCACGCCTACGCCCTGGAGGGGCTGGCGGCGCTGCGGGCGGCGGGGGTGTTCGACGCGTCGGGGCCGCTGGAGGTGGGGACCGCGTCGCTGCTGTCGGCCGCCGCCCGGGACTTCGACCTGTCGACCGACGTTCTCGCCCAGGCGGTCCGCCTCGCCCTCGCCACGGGTCGGAGCCCGCATCACCCCCAGGTGCGCGCTGTCCTGACCCGCATGGAGTCGCGGGCGGCGGCGGACGGGGGGCTGCGCTACAGTCCGGGCAGTCGGGACGTCAACACCTGGGCGACCGTATTTGGCGTACAGGCCCGCCGCTGGACGCGGCTGGGGGCGTCCCCGCTCGATTTCGTATGACATCGACCCTACGAATCAGCGCCGTCCTCGCCGCCCACGACGAGGAGGGCAACGTCGGCGCCGTGGTGCGCGGAGTGCGCGAGCACTGCCCCGACCTGCATGAGCTGCTCGTCGTCGATGACGGCAGCGCCGACGGCACCGCAGCCGAGGCCGAGGAGGCGGGGGCCCGGCTGCTCCGGCTGAGCCCGAACCGCGGCAAGGGGGCCGCCCTGCTGGCCGGTCTGCGCGAGATCGACGGAGACTGGGTGCTGTTCATCGACGCCGACGGCCAGGACGATCCCGCCGACATCCCCCGGCTCGTGGAGCAGGCGCGCGACGGCGCCGACTTCGTCAATGGGTCGCGCTGGCTCGGCACGCTGCAGCCGGGCGCCATCTCGCTCCCCAACCGCATCGGCAACCGGGTGATGACGGAGCTGCTGAACCTGCGCCACGGGGCCCGGATCACGGATTCCCAGGCCGGCTTCCGGCTGATCCGCCGGTCGCTGCTGGACCCCGACCGCTTCCGCAGCCGCGAGTACGAGGTCGAGACTGAGATGCTCCTGCACGCCGTGCGCGCGGGCGCCGACGTGCGGGAGGTCCCGGTGACGCGCTACCCCCGGGGCGAGGGCGACACCGACTTCCGCCGGGTTCGGAACGGGGTGCGCATCCTCGCCACGATCCTGGCGGGGCGGCCGGTCTTCCGGTGAACCGCGCCGAGCGCATCGCGGCGATCCTGGTCGCGCTCGTCGCCGTCATCGGTCTGTGTCGCTTCGAGGGGCCGGCGGAGGGCTACTGGGACACCTACGTGACCGCCCCCGCGATGCACCTGGCGGGGCACGGCATCGACTTCGTGCTGCGGGACGGCTCGCCGCTGGTCGAGTACGACCTGCAGGGGCGCCTGCCGGACGACCTGCTCGACCGCGACAGCTTCGGCGTGATCACCAAGGACCAGCGGCTCGGGGCCGGCATGACCGCGGCGCCCGCGTTCGTTCTCTTCGGCAAGGCCGGGTTCCGGCTGCTGTTCGGGCTGTGCAGCGGCCTGCTGATGCTCGGCGGCTACCTGCTCGGGCGCGAGGTGCTGGGGGCCCGCTGGCCGGCCGTCGCCCTTGGGGTGATGGTTGCGCTCAACCCCTACACCCTGGCCGTCAACCGGCTGAACCCGAACCAGCTCGCGCTCGTGGGGGCGCTGCTGCTGTGCGCGGTGCTGGCCCGCATGCTCCGGCAGGGCGACCGGGGGCTCGGCCCGGCGGTGGTCGCGGGGCTGCTGTTCGGGCTCATCGGCAATGTGCGCCCCGAAGCGGTGGTCGCGATGCCGGCGTTCCTGTGGGGGCTCGGTCACCACCGGCAGGGGCGCTGGCCGCGGCTGCTGGTCGGCTGCTGCGTGGCCGCCGTCGCGGTACTCCCGACGCTCGTGTGGAGCGCCTACGCCTTCGGCAACCCGCTCCTGCACAGCTCCCAGTACAACGATTTCCAGGGCTTCCGTCCCACGTTCCCGCACACGATCCTGGGACAGACGTTCCAGTTCAACGGGCTCCTCAACTGGCCGTTCCACGACAGCGTCGTGCGCACCCCCCACTTCCCGCTGCCGACCTTCCTGCAGGTGCCGGCCCAGCTCCTGATGACGTGGGGAACGCTGCTGATCGCCGCCGCGGGGCTGGGCGTATGGAGCCTGCTGGCCGACCGCGAGCGCCGCGCCCACGGGCTGCTGCTGCTCGGCTGGGGGCTGCCGACGTTCGTCCTGATGCTCCCCCACGAGAACTGGGACGAGCTGAAGATGACCTACGCGCTGCTGACCTATCCGGCGCTGGGGCTCGCCGCGGCCGCGGGGCTGGAGCGGCTGGGAGAGGCGCTCCAGGACCGGGCCTGGAGGCCGGTGTTCGCGGTGCTCGCGTTGACGCTGGGGTTGTCGATGGCCGCGCGCGCGACCGATCGGGTGCGCGCCCCGGTGGACGAGCGCTGGTACGTCCGGTTCCCCGGGGCGGCGGTCAACGGGTCCGGCATCGAGCTGCTGACCGACGACCTGCGGCGGGACTGGGAGTTCTTCCACACGCGCGAGACGGACGGTGAGATCGCCATCGAGCGGGATCGGTACAGCCGCGGCTGGCCCTGGCCGTCGCGCTACTGGCAGCGGGAGCCGTCCTGGACCGACGGGATCGGGAAGCTGTGGAGCGAGCTGGGGGAGCGCGAGCTGGAGCTGCTCGCGGTCTGGTTCTACATCTACGGGGGCGAGCGGGACGACGTCACGCAAGAGTCCTCCCCGTGAGCTTGCGCCGTTACGGATCCCTGGCCACGACGCTCCTCGCCGGCGCGGTGCGGCGTCCGGTCGCGCCGTGGAAGCTGACGCTCGCGACGACCTGGCTGTGCAACCACCGCTGCGGCCACTGCCGGATCTGGGAGCGTCGCCCCGACGGCGAACTGACGGGAGCCGAGCTGGAGCGCCTGTTCGAGCAGAACCCCGGCATCCGCTGGCTGGACCTGACCGGCGGCGAACCGACGACCCGCCCCGACCTGCCCGACGTCGTGCGGGCCGCGACGCGGCTGCTGCCCGACCTCGTGTTGCTGCACTTCCCCACGAACGGCTCCCGGCCGCGCCGGGCGGTCGAGGCCGCGCGCGCGGCCCTGGAGCGGCGCCCCCCGAAGCTGATCCTGACCGTGTCCCTGGACGGCCCGCCGAGCGTGCACGACCGGCTCCGAGGGAGCGAGGGCGCCTGGGCGTCGGCCATCGAGACGTTCGCCCGGCTGCGCGAGCTGGCGGGGGTGTCGGTGGTCTTTGGCATGACGCTGACG